>JAUZQJ010000025.1 GCA_030951045.1 Mariprofundus sp. | reverse complement strand
TCACATAGACCAAACTCAAATATATAAACGTTAACGTTTAAAAAACGAACTGTTTATGTATCAGAGTCGATCTAACCAATGCTAGAAAGATCCGACACATCCACAGTTCAAATAAAAATCACTAATTGTAAAGAACAAACTTAACTTTTCCGCTTCAACTCGATGTCACAATATCGTCACATCCACTTGCTGCGGGCGGCGAACTATAAGGCCGCCATTCGAGGTGTCAACCTCTAATTTCATGCCCTCCAAATATACAGGAGATTATGAAACTTACCCTCTAGCAATTCAGTTGCCTGAGTTGCGAGGGCGGCGAACATTATCGTGAAGATTACGTTCGTCAACTGCTTTCTTTCGACCTCTTAAATCACTTTAAAACGTCGTAAGAAAACCCTCTGAAAGAGTAAAACTTCTCTCGGAGGGCGGCGAACAATAGCGGCGAGTTCACCCTCGTCAACACATATTATTGGATCATTTTCAGTGCTGGCATATATACCAATCATAGCAACAATCTTTGATCAGAAATCCATTCAATTACAGACTGTAAATTCGCATCATTTGGTAAAGTGTTTCGCACTCACAGCAAACAATGCCTGTAATAACGCTATTCACTTCGCTGGTTGATCAACAATATGTATATCAGGTTATGAATAGCTTTCTCTAAATGCATCGACAAAGGAACCAAACATACTTGCGGGCAAATGATTGATGCCGGCAGCAGCCTTACGACCCCCACCCGTCGGAAATTGCATGCATAGCTCATCCGCACCGCTTTTATTGTTTAAAGGAGCCCGCACACTGATGCGGTACGCATTATCGGGAAGCGAAGTTATTAAAGCATGCGCCCTATCAGGATGCGATCGCGCTAATTCATTCGCAAATACGCCGGACACACGTCTTGTCCAAGCCTCATCAGGCAATAGCAGCACGCTGATCTTCTCTTCTTCTATTTCAGAAGGAAGGTTTTTCACCTGCTCCATATCGGAGCTATAGCCTTGATCCAGCACTTTATAAGCTTTTGAGCTTGCCATGAATGCAAAAGGATCTTCAAACGCACTGAGTTCTCGATATAGATCATCGGGAGCGAAATAGAGATCATCCAGTGTCACGCCATAACCATTATAATTCAGCAATGTCCCCAAATGCTGCAATTGATATAACTGCTGCTCTGAGAGCTGAAGTGGCTTCGAAGCCACAATCGCCGCATCAAACAGATTATCCCCGAAGGCTGCAACCACCGCCCATGCCAGATATGCCCCATTTAAATAGTCATTGACCAGCAAACTGGTACACACATCCGCACTGGTATTAATGTGCGCATCAAAACATTCAGACACAGGCAGCTCACCAGCAAAATGATGATCGAAATATTGAATGCTTACATGCTTCTCCAATAAACGATTCAACGCATCACGGTTTTTATCCAGCGACACATCCAGCACTGTCACCTGATCACCAGCTTTAGCATCAACCCTGTTAAGCAAGGCAATATCCCGTTTCACCCCTGTTACAAGCAGTGATTCACAGGGGTCAGCCAACCTAATCTGGTGCAGCGCGCAAAGCCCATCTGCATCTCCATTAAATACATCGATCACTGCCATTTATGATCTCCCATTATAATAATCATGATACCAGTCAACAAATGCATGCATCCCCTGCTCTAATGGAGTGCTCGGTTGAAAGCCTACCGCATCAATTAATGCATCCACATTAGCGCTGGTTTCATGCACATCTCCCGGCTGCATCGGCATAAATATTTTTTCGGCCTCTTTACCCAGTGCGCTCTCAATCACTTCAATAAAACGCATTAAACTAACCGGTGTTGAGTTACCTATATTATATACCTTCCAGGGCGCCCTGCTACTGGCCGCATCAGGATGATTGCCATCCCAGTCAGCATTCCCTTGTACGGTGTGATCCAGAGTGCGAATGACACCCTCTACAATATCATCAATATATGTGAAATCTCTTTTCATCTTTCCATGATTAAACACTTTGATTGCACGCCCATTGGCTATCGCATCTGTAAACAGGAACGGCGCCATATCAGGTCGTCCCCATGGGCCATAAACGGTAAAAAAGCGTAACCCGGTGGTAGGAAGGCCGTAGAGATGTGCATAACTATGCGCCATTAACTCATTGGATTTTTTACTTGCTGCATAAAGAGACAAAGGGTGATCAACATTATCGTGCACCGAGAATGGTTGCGCTTCATTGGCTCCATATACGGAAGAAGATGAGGCATAGACCAAGTGTTTAATGTGATGATGACGGCAACCTTCCAGTACATTTAAAAAACCGACAATGTTACTATCTATATAGGCGTGCGGGTTTTCAAGTGAATAACGCACACCGGCCTGAGCTGCAAGATTGACCACCTGATCAAATCCATGCGTATCAAAGAGCGCTTCCATACCGACCCTGTCTGATAAATCCAGCTTTACAAAATGGAATTGTTTGTGCTCAGAAAATCGAGCCAGACGCGCCTTTTTCAAGCCAACATCATAATAATCATTAAGATTATCCAAGCCCACTACGGTATCGCCGCGTTCAAGCAGGCGCATACAAACGTGTGAACCGATAAAACCAGCGGCACCAGTTACCAAGACTTTACTCATGCATACTCCTTCATCAAACAGTCTTCCAACCAGAGAACACTGCCATTATCAGAATCATGCGTATAAGGAATTATTCATACACAGCGCGAAGGCCAATAAGAAATCGATCAGCACGGCTTTGTCGGGCATCAAGCAAAGCATCAGGATCTTCGCCCAGCGCTTTAATCGAGGCATGGGCATAACCTTGCTTGGCATCTTCTGTCATTTTCACCCAGTCAGATGCATCAACAATACCGTCACCAGTCAGATCAAACCGGGCATCTACAGACAATCCACCTGCAGCCTGTGCGGTTAGAGTAGATAATGCACAAACAAAAATGGCGATGAGAAAAAAACTTTTCATCATCGCCATTCTCATTTCAAGCATACGTCTTAGTAACGGTAGTGATTTGGTTTATACGGGCCCTCAAGAGGAACACCGATATAATCCGCCTGCTCCTGAGATAGAGGAGTCAGGTTTACACCGACTTTAGCCATGTGCAGGCGAGCAACTTCTTCATCCAATTTCTTAGGCAGTGTATATACTTCATTTACATACTGACCAGTCTGTGTGAACAGCTCGATCTGTGCCAATGTCTGGTTGGTGAAAGAGTTGGACATCACAAAACTCGGGTGTCCTGTTCCACAACCCAGGTTCACCAAACGTCCTTCAGCCAGCAACGTGATGCGGTTGCCATTCGGGAAGATAATCTGATCTACCTGTGGTTTTACATTGTCCCACTCGTATTTCTTCAGGCTTGCTACATCAATCTCATTATCGAAATGACCGATATTACAAACAATGGCCTGATCCGGCATCGCCACCATATGATCGTGTGTAATCACGTGGTAGTTACCAGTAGTCGTTACAAAGATATTACCCTGCTTACACGCATCATCCATATTCACTACACGATAGCCTTCCATTGCCGCCTGTAGAGCACAGATCGGATCAATTTCAGTCACCCAAACAGTTGCACCCATACCACGGAAGGCCTGCGCACAACCTTTACCAACATCACCGTAACCCAGAACAACACAGATCTTACCAGCAATCATCACGTCGGTAGCGCGCTTGATACCGTCAAGCAGTGATTCACGACAGCCATACAGATTATCAAACTTGGATTTGGTTACAGAATCATTCACATTGATAGCCGGGAACGGTAGTTCACCACGCTCATGCATCTGATATAGACGGTGAACACCGGTAGTAGTCTCTTCAGTTACGCCCTGAATCGCATCGCGACGGCTAGTATAATAACCCGGCTGCGTAGCCAGACGTTTTTTAATAGATGCAAACAGATACTCTTCTTCTTCAGAACCAGGATTATCCAGTACAGATGCATCCAATTCAGCTTTAGCGCCCAACACCAGCAAGGTTGTAGCATCACCACCATCATCAAGGATCATGTTTGGCGTACCGCCGTCATGCCACTCCATAATGCTGTGGCAAAATTCCCAATACTCTTCCAGTGTTTCACCTTTGTGAGCAAAGACCGGGACGCCTTCTGCAACAATCGCAGCAGCAGCGTGATCCTGTGTAGAATAGATGTTGCATGATGCCCAACGCACTTCAGCACCAAGGGCTGTCAGTGTTTCAATCAGTACACCTGTCTGGATGGTCATGTGCAGAGAACCAGCAATACGCGCACCTTTCAGCGGCTGTGAAGCAGCATATTTTTCACGGGTCACCATCAAACCAGGCATTTCAGTTTCCGCAATATTCAGCTCTTTACGACCGAATGCAATTGTTTCAGCAGACATATCCGCCACTTTGTAATCAGTAAATTCAGACATTCTCATACTCCTATGTATGACCTGAATGGTTTGCACCACTCAGGTATAAAAATATAAGCACCGTTGAACTGTTTTTCGACTGAGCCTGGCAGATCACAAATCTGCTGCAGTGCTCCTCAGTCTGGGCAAATAATCAGGCCACAACCTGCTTATTTATCACTAAATGAGAAATATTCCCTCTTATAATAATTTAAATGTCTGCAGCTGCGCGCAAAGCATCTGCCTTATCAGTTTTCTCCCAGGTAAATTCCGGCAACTCACGACCGAAATGACCGTAAGCAGCTGTCTTGGCATAGATAGGACGCAACAGATCGAGCCCCTGCACAATCGCTTTAGGACGAAGATCAAAGTGCTCTTCTACCAGCTTACCGATTTCAATATCATCAATTTTGCCTGTACCAAATGTATTCACCATTAACGAGGTTGGGCGCGCCACACCAATTGCATAAGAAACCTGCACTTCGCAGCGATCAGCAAGGCCTGATGCCACAATATTTTTGGCAACATAACGACCCGCATAAGCTGCCGAACGATCCACCTTGGACGGATCTTTACCAGAAAATGCTCCACCACCATGACGACCAAAACCACCATAGGTATCAACGATAATCTTACGTCCGGTCAAGCCACAGTCACCCACGGGGCCACCAATCACAAAACGACCAGTAGGATTAATATGGAATTTTGTATCCTCATGCAAAAGGCCAGTTGGCTCCAATACAGGCATGATCACTTCATTCATAATACCTTCACAAAGGTCGGCATGAGAAATCTCTTCAGAATGTTGGGTCGAAAGAACGACTGCTTCAATCGCAACAGGTACATTATTCTCATAACGAACAGAAACCTGTGATTTTGCATCCGGACGCAAGAAAGAGAGCACACCTGATTTACGCACTTCTGCTTGTTTGGCAACCAACTGATGTGACAAATGAATCGCTGTTGGCATTAATACGTCTGTTTCATTACTGGCATACCCAAACATCAAGCCTTGGTCACCAGCGCCCTGATCCAGATCAATGCCCTCACCTTCATTCACGCCAGCCGCAATATCAACGGACTGCTTGTCCATCGCCACAAGAACGGCACAGCTATTATAATCGAAACCCATTTCTGACGAATCATAACCTATATCTTTTACAGCATCGCGAGCTACCTGCTGGTAATCAATCACAGCGGATGTAGTAATTTCGCCCGCTAGCACAATCATGCCTGTATTGATCATAGTCTCACAAGCCACACGGGCATTTGGATCCTGTGCAAGAATGGCATCCAGCACACTGTCAGAAATCCGATCAGCGACCTTGTCCGGATGTCCTTCAGATACAGATTCAGACGTAAAAACAAAATTTTGACTCATTGAGTTCCTCACCATTTTACACAGCTTTAGTAGTGTTTATAAATTATATTAGAATATTTGGTCGCCAGTATAGCTAATGATTCAATATTCACAACTTCACCCACTATCTGGAAAGCGTCAGCACCAAACCCAATACCATTAATGATGAGGCTACCAACATCGTGAAGCCTGCTGCATCATGCGCTGTTGACCATGCCAACCAGGCTGCCCCGCCAGCCAGCAAAACAGAACCAACCACTACAGGTAAACGCGACGGCTCGGCTGTAAAGTTTACACTGCCCTCTTCAATGCGTGACAGTACTGCATCGATTTTTTCCGGCAACCGCATCCAACTGCGCAGCTGACCATGCACCTCTTCAATCAACGCCTCTGTTTTTCCGATAGGGCCAATATGACGCGTGGCCCATTCTGAAATCAATGGTCGCGCCAACATCCAGATATTCACATCATTGGCTAGCTCTCTAGCCACCCCTTCCATCACCACCATGGTCTTCTGCAACAGCAGCAGCTCTGGCTGTGTTTCCATTTTGAAGCGCTCGGTCACCGCAAACATCGACAACAGCAATTCAGCAATCGAGATATCTGCCAATGGACGATTAAAAATAGGCACTGCTATTTCACGTAAAGCATCCTCAAAAGCTGATATATTGGTATCCAACGGCACATAACCTGCTTCCACATGCACTTCAGCAGCACGCTTGTAATCTTCTTTCAGGAACGCGATCAACATTTCAGCGATATAACGTCGGGATTTAATATCAAGACGGCCGACAATACCGAAATCAATCAGTACAATCTCGCCACTAGCATCTACGAAAATATTGCCCGGGTGCATATCCGCATGAAAATAACCATCTACAAAGACCGTATGGAAAAATAGCGCTGCAGTTCTCTCACACAGCTTCAGACAATCATGACCCGCCTCAGTCAGCGCCTTTCGCTCATCAATCGGAAGCCCTGAAATACGTTCAGTGGTCAGCACTTCAGTCTGCGTATAATCCCACAACACCTCAGGCACACGCACACCTTCAACATCAACAAGGTTTTCAGCAAAACGCGTGCAATGAGCTGCCTCTGCCCGCAAATTCAACTCACCACGAATGGTTGTGGAAAATTCATCAATCACTTGCGGTGCTTTCAAACGATGATATTCAGGGAAATAACGATCAAATAACGCGGCCAATAAATTCAGAATAGCCAGATCTGACTCAATGGTTTTACTGATATGGTCACGCCTGATTTTCACCGCCACACGACGTCCATCATGCAACTCAGCAAAATGTACCTGAGCAATGGACGCTGCGGCCACAGGCATCTCATCAAATACCGCAAACAGACCACCATCACTGGTCAATGGTTTTTTGAAACTTTTTTCAATCACCCTTTTAACCGATTCAAACGGCTCAGCTGGTACATCATCCTGCAACTTCTTCAATTCCAGAGCCACATCCATGGGCAGCAAATCAACTCGGGTTGACAACATCTGACCAAATTTAATGAACGTTGGCCCCAACTGCTCCAACACCAGGCGAATCTGAGCCCCCAGGTCTTTCGGCAGTTCGTCACCGCGAAACAGCTGAACGAGCCAGACATAGGGATGGAAAAGGCGCATTCGAACGGCCAATGCAGCCATGCCATGCGTGGCCAATATATGACCAATACGCATCAAACGCAGATTGCGACGTATATTAGATGGTAATCTCATGTAGCAATCACACCCTCAGCCATGTTGTCATTGTGACTGTTGAGCTGCTGCGGCATGTTCCTGCAGATGCTTCAATGTATGCTCTACTCTTGTAACGCGCCCTTTACAGCGTGAAATCTGATGGGAAAGATGCTCCACGCCAGCCTGCCAGGCCTGCAAACGCTCTGCATCAGGCATATTCATTTCACGCAAACTATTGCTAACGGCCTGACGTGACCCATCAGCCACTTTTTGTTCGGCCGCCACCAACGCGTGCGCAGCACGAGCTACACGTGAACCAAAAAATTCACCGAACGAAGCGCGCAACTCACGTTCCCAATCCAGATCGGCCGCCGCAAACAGCTTCTTAAAACGCAGCATGGCATCAGAATCACCGGAAAGCTTCAGCACCTGCTGAAAGACCAGATCATCCGGATCCTCATTACCAAAACACATGCGCGCAAAACCGGCCGTCGTCGCATTCAGGCGCACATCTACTATGCCATCATAGGTTGAATGCACCCAAGCTTTGCCGCGCGTGAAACCAAGAAACATAATGGTATCGGTATCGCGCACATGAATACGAAACACCTTACCTTCCATATCACGCAGATATGGCTTTAACGATGCATCACGAGAAAAAACCAGACCCAGCACCGTAGTCATCACCACGCATTGCACCGGCACAGGAATCAAACGCAACGGCAAAAACATCACACTCATATCTTATATCCTCGATGCAGAGCAACAATACCACCCGACATATTATCATGTTTAATGAGATCAAATCCCGCCTTGGCAATCATTTTACTAAAACGCTGTTGATCAGGAAAACGGCGGATCGACTCAACCAGATACTGGTAAGAGTCCCTATCACCGGTCACCTTCTCACCAATCAACGGAATCATATTAAATGAATACGCATCATAGATAACACCAAGACCGGGCAACACGGGGCGCGAAAACTCCAGACACATAAACTGCCCCCCGGGCTTAAGAATGCGATAGAATTCAGCAAGGCCGGCATCGACATCCAGAAAATTGCGAATACCAAATGCAATGGTCACACAATCAAAACTGTTATCTGCAAAGGCGAGTTTGGTGCCATCGGATTGAATGCAATCCGCACGACCGGGCAACAACCCCACATCAATCACGCGACGCGCTCCTTCTGCCAGCATCGGACCATTCAGATCGGTCAATACCACGCGTCCGGATGGTCCCATTTTATTGGCCAAGCCAATCGCGATATCACCGGATCCTGCCGCCACATCCAGCACCCGACTGCCAGCACCAATGGCTGCAGTGGCAATCATGCGACGCTTCCACAAACGATGCATGCCCGCGCTCATCAGATCATTCATCACATCGTATTGGCTAGCTACCGATGAAAACACGCCCATCACGCGATTAACTTTTTCGCTTCCACTGACTGTTTCGTAGCCAAAGTGTGTGGCATCGCCTGAATGATTTGCTGTGTGATCAAATGAAGGGTTGCTCACATGATCGCTGGAGCTGTCCGTATTGTTTGTATGATTAGGGTTATTCATGGATGCGCATCGTATCAGGCAGAGGCTTTCTCTCCAAATAAAGTCTGTTTATCCACAGGCATGAGCACCATCCGGTGTACATTCTGTGGATAAACAGTGCATAAATTGTGTGTGTTAAAATACTACAACTAGTGTGTTCTATTTTCTTGACACCCTACATATAGTGCTTACACTCACCACCAAGATTTATGAAACACTAGGGACAAATGATTTATCCAAGGGGAGTTGTATGAGCGCTAATTCGCAGGCTTTGAACATTGCATCTATTGAAAAGATAGAAGAGAACCAAACCACTGAGATTACTTTTCAACCAGCTTCATTGGATATTTGGGATAAAAAATATCGTTTGAAAGATAAAGACAACAACGCCGTTGACGCTGGTATTCAAGCCACTTATGAGCGTGTTGCCATCGCCTTGGCTGACGTTGAAAATGAAGAAAACCGCGAATTTTGGCACAATCGATTCACTTGGGCTCTCGCGAACGGTGCCATCCCCGCTGGCCGCATTATGTCCAATGCCGGTGCCCACGAACACAAACCGGCCACCTCCACCATCAACTGTACTGTTTCAGGTACTGTGCCCGACTCCATGGACGGTATTCTTTCCATGGTTCATGAGGCAGGGCTTACGCTTAAAGCGGGCTGCGGCATCGGCTATGAATTCTCTACGCTTCGACCTAAAGGTGCTTATGTGAGCGGTGCCGGCGCTTACACATCAGGCCCCCTCTCATTCATGGATATTTACGATAAAATGTGTTTTACCGTCTCATCTGCTGGTGGTCGTCGCGGCGCTCAGATGGGTACATTTGATATTTCTCATCCGGACATCATGGATTTCATTCGCGCTAAACGTGAAGATGGTCGACTACGTCAATTCAACCTTTCCTGCCTGATTACACGTGACTTTATGGAAGCGGTAACCAACGATGCTGACTGGGACCTTGTCTTCCCTGCCAGCCAGGCTGAACTTGATGATCCTGAAACACGCATCGTATTCAAATATGTTGCCAACCCACCGAAAGGTGCTGTGAAAGATGATCGTGGTTTCGTAGCTTGCAAAGTATATAAAACACTAAAAGCCAATCGTCTGTGGGATGTTATTATGGCTTCCACCTATGATTATGCTGAACCGGGTTTCATCCTTATTGATGAAGTAAACGAACTAAACAACAACTGGTTTTGTGAAGATGTCCGGGCCACCAACCCGTGCGGTGAACAGCCTCTACCACCATATGGTGCCTGCCTGCTGGGTAGCATCAACCTAACCAAATTTGTACGCAAAGCCTTTACAGAAGATGCGTATTTTGATTGGGATAGCTACCGGGAAGTCATCTCTGTATTCACCCGCATGCTGGATAATGTTGTAGACATTAACGGTCTTCCACTGGAAAAACAGCGCGAAGAGATTCTCTCCAAACGCCGCCACGGCATGGGTTTTCTTGGACTGGGCTCTACCCTGACCATGTTGCGCACCCCATACGGATCAGAAAAATCACTCGCATTCACCGAACAGATCGCTTATGAAATGGCACGCACCGGTTTCCAGGCAGGTCTAGAACTGGCTGAAGAGAAAGGAGCTGCTCCAATTATGGATCAGCAATTTGAAGTAACGCCTGAAATGATGACCAAATGCCCTGCCATGGCAGCCGATGGCATCAAGCTTGGTGATCAATTAGCTGGTAAAGTGCTATGGGGCAAATATTCAAACTATATGCAGAAGTTCCTTGCTACCGGCAATGATGAAGACCGTGCGATGATCGAAGCGCTGATTGAAAAGGGCTGCCGTTTTACGCACCACTCATCGATTGCACCAACCGGTACTATTTCTCTGAGCTTGGCCAATAATGCATCCAACGGCATTGAACCCAGTTTCGCCCACCATTATGCCCGCAACATCATTCGTGAAGGCAAAAAATCGAAAGAGAAAGTCGATGTATTCTCTTTCGAACTACTTGCTTATCGCACCCTGATCAATGCCGATGCCATGCCATCCTCGCAGGAAGAGGGCTCTAAACTGCCTGAGTATTTCATCAGTGCGGATGAAGTCACACCGAAGCAACATGTTGATATTCAGGCTGCAGCACAGCGCTGGGTCGATTCATCCATCTCCAAAACAGCCAATGTACCGACTGATTATCCCTACGAAGATTTCAAGGATATTTACCTCTATGCCTACAAACAGGGGCTGAAAGGTTGCACCACCTTCCGATTCAATCCGGAAGCATTCCAGGGTGTACTGGTGAAAGAAGAAGATCTGGCCAATACCACCTATAAATTCACACTGGAAGACGGCTCCATCGTTGAAGCCAAAGGTAACGATGAAATTGAATATGATGGTGAAATGCACAGTGCCGCCAATCTCTTTGATGCTCTGAAAGAAGGTTATTACGGTAAATTTTAAAATGATTTAACACGGGGTACGGGCATCCATGCCCTTACCCTTTAACTGCAAGTGAAAGTGGAAGTGGAAGTCATAAAAAAATATTAGACAGGGTGTTTTATATGAAGCGTAAACCAGCCACAGAAGATAAACCATCGGAAAGTGCATTTAGAATCATCTCTTCAGATCACCAGAGTGGCATGTTTATCACCAACCATGAAAACACTGCAACAATCAAAAGTAATGTGGACTTAACGACCATTATCAGCCCTGTTATGGACGATGATGCCACTATAAATAAAGACAACACCTGAAAACACGCGCAGAGCGCTGCACAAAAAAGAACCAGCGGTAATGCATTCGCCACGTATGGAGATAAATGATGAATATAGCTATTGATAAAAAAATCACTGCTTATGAAGTAAAAAAAGAAAATGACGACAACCAGGAAAAAGCAACAATCCATCAGATTGCACCACTACTGGAACGCGATGACATTCTTGAAGGCAGCACCTACAAGATTAAAACGCCGCACTCCGATCATGCTATGTATATCACTATCAACGATGTCATCGTCACCGACCCGGATGGATCACCGCACCAGCGTCCATTTGAAATATTCATCAACTCTAAAAACATGGAACACTTCATGTGGATTGTAGCACTGACCCGTATTACATCCGCCATATTCCGCAAGGGTGGCGATATCACCTTCCTGGTTGAAGAGCTCAAAGCGGTATTTGATCCACGTGGCGGTTATTACAAACGCGGCGGCAAATATATGCCATCTATCGTTGCTGAAATCGGTGAAGTGATTCAGCAGCACTTGGTCTCTATCGGCATGATGGAAGGCCAACTCAACAACGACGAGCTGCAAGCCAAGCGTAAAGAAGCAGAAGTGAAACTTGGTGCTGAAGGCATCGCCAAAGGTAACCAGTGCGACAAATGCGGCGCCATGGCTGTAGTACGCTTAGATAATTGTAACTGCTGTCTGGAATGCGGCGACTCCAAGTGCGGTTAATCCACACATAAAAGCAGTACAAAAAAAGGGAGCCATTTGGCTCCCTTTTTTAATGAAGCTTTGTATCCCCGAAGCACTGGATCACAGAGGCAATGCCAGGAACGTTCCGCCATTTCGTTTGGTGACTTCCCGCATCAGGATCGAAAAACGGTTAGTAGCATAGTTCGACATAAATCCAACCGCATGAATTTTCGCCAGTTTTTTGCCTGTGATCTTATTGCGATTGAGCGCATCAACACTATCAATCACCGCATCATACGATGCACCGGTATAATCATCTCCAAAAATATAGATCGACAGCGAAATATTCGGTTTGGCATATTTTTTCAGCGCCACTTCAAGCCCTTCAACCGGACTACTGTTTGACGCACTTTTCCATGCTCCGAATACATTCATCACGCTCTTACGCCGCTGCGGCGTATCGCGAATCCACTTACCTGAATAACTCGAGATCAGAGGCATACCATTGTCATTCATAATTTGGAACCCCTTCACCTTGGGATGAATCTTCAACACATTAAGCACGGTCTTAGACACGCTATTCCAAATTTGAAGCATACTGCCCGAGGTATCGACAATAAAAATAATATAATCGCTATCAACAGGAATGCCGCCAACCTCTTCATCCCTTACCGTCGCTGAACTTGGTCGGATTGATGCTCTATTGAGAGATGATTGCACCAAGGATAATCCATCAAGGTCACCATCGAGCTTCTCCAGCTGATTGGTTTTATCCCCCACCTGTTTCCGTGCGCCCTTCTCAGAAGCCTGCAGTAAACTATTAATTTGCTGCAAGCGAGCCAGCTCCTGACGTTTCTTTTCAAGCTCTCTGGCTGAATCAGAAAGCTGACTCTCCGCCGACACCACCTGCTTCAGCAACGATTCAGTCTCCCCCAGATCCAAAGGATTAGGTAACGGCTTGGAGATCAACACCAGTAACACCACTGCTGCAAAGGCTGATGAGATAATATCCAGGAATGAGATGGTAAAAATCTCAATATTGTGTCTACGTAACTTCATGGCCAGCTCGATGCCGGACTAATCAACAGACCACCTGTTGCAGCAGTCCAACGCCAATACTCAGGTGCTGCATCCGGATCACCCTCCATAGGCAGTAGAATGACATTGATTTTAGTGCCTTGTCCCGGCGCACTATCCGCAACACTCTGGCGAAACAGTTTCACGCGACATAACCCTGAAATATTATTGGATTTCCCCAATAGCGAGCCGCAAGCAGCAAACGGATTGAGACTAGCGTATCTTGATATGCCAGCGGTAGGCAAGCCATCGGTCACCAGATAAATATCCGTTGGATTTAAGGCAACTGACTTTTTTAGTCCCCGTTGTAAATTTGTAGAGCCTGTTGGCACTAGCGTATCGAGATCACGTTGAACAGTTTCAAGTGCTGCCGCATCGCGACTGGAGAACCAGCCACCGCCAAGTGCTGTTGCCTGTTTATTAAAAGTGACTACAGCCAGCTGACTGGATTTAGGACTTCGAGCAACTAACCAACGCACGATACGTAGCGTTCGTTTCCATTTAGGCCCTCTTTTTTTCTCTAGCGCTGAACTGTTCTTTCGACGGATGATGTCGATGAGTTTTTCATCTGTCATCGATGCACTGCTATCGATAAGGAAGACGATTCGCTTACCCTCTACTTTGATCCCCATGATATAATCTTCTTCACCACCGGGATCACTACGAACAACATCATCTTTTTTTGCTTTAGGCGCATTCTTTATCGTCTCTTTTACAGCCGAGAGTTGTAATGCTTTTTGCGACAGCTGGTCGCTTTTTTGTATCAGTTCGGATTTTACATCTGAGATTTTCGCCTGCACTTTGGTGATTTCAGCGGCGGCTTTTAAACTATCCTGATCAACGCTGGCGATGGCACGATTAAGATCAGCATCCTGCTGCTCAATACGGGCCAGATCCGCATTCAACAGATCCGTTTCAGGAGAGGCTCTGTCCACATCCTGTTTAACCAGAATCAGCACGAGGATAATCGCACCAAGGCCTGAGGCCATAATATCCAAAAATGCAATATTAAAGCCTTCTGTTTTACGGTGAATTTTCAGCTTGGGCCTACTGCTCGGAAATCCGTTTCAGGAGAAACTGCTCGCAATAATCCTGAGTATCCACCACAAGATCATCCTGCAATCGCAATAGCTGATGCAGCATAAACATCAAAACAATACTGATCAGCAAGGCCACAAAGGTTGAGTTAAAGGCCAGCCCCAGACTGTTGGTCATGCCACCAATATCCCCAGCCAGGGCCTGGTCGGCCTGAGCCAGTGCTCCACCAATGCCGCGCACTGTCCCGATAAATCCAATCGAAGGAATTGCCCAAATTAAATACCGGATCATGGAGTTACCCGCATCTTGCCGAATGGCCATCGCCTCAATACTCGAATCAATCGCATCGGATGTGTTTTGCACATCGCTGGTGATCAGATAACGGCGCACGCTGGCCATTAATGTCATCACCAGCGGTGTTGATTTGGTCTCCACCGGCAAGCTTTCTAAATTCGTTAGCGCGCTATGGAGATCAGTACCACGCTGCTCACTTTGATCGAGCAGATCAACACTGAACAAATAGCGGTCTTTGAGAATGGCCATGCATTTGCTCAAGATCAAATAACCAGCCCAGATCATCAGGATAATGCAGATCTCCTGCTCGTAATCTTTCATAATCACAAGGATATCGCGCGGTGCTGATTGCCCTGCCTGCTTGGCCATCTGCATAATCAAGTCGGCCTGAGGCCGAACAAACCCGATATATGCAAGGTGAACGGAAATCGCACTAACAATCAGTGCTATAAAACTCTTTATCATATCTGTCATTTATATATCCACCGGAAATGTTGCTGCTGAATTGAGCTTAATCGACTGCATCGCAGCGTTGGCAGCACCTACTGCCATGCCAAGTGCCACTAGTCCGAGCATGGCAAGGATAAAGAACCGTGTCCTGGATCGTCTATTTTTCTCCATTGATTCCTCCATAAACATACCTTGCAACTCTAAACCCTATATCATCTCGTCCTGCTTTTTTACCTTCACGATAAGCCGCTCTAAGTTCAGTGATGCCGCCAGAACGCCAATTTGAACCTTTAACGGTATGGGTATCACCAGTTCTCGCCCCTAAGGGGTTTACCTCTGTCTTCACACCGGCATTCGGTACCAACGCATATACATCGTGCACCCACTCACTGACATTGCCGGTCAGATCATATAAACCCATACTTTCAACAGGAAAACTGCCTGTTGGTGCGACACCGGCAAAGCCATCGGAATAATTGGGCACATAGCGCGCTGTGCTAGCTTTGGCCGATTCATCCGCAATATTTCCTGCTTTCGGAGCAATCGTGGTGTCATCGCCCCAGGCAAACTTGGTCTGTTTTGACTTGCCTGCCTTTCTGGACAACCACTCCCACTCCGCTTCACTTGGTAAGCGGTATCCAGCCGATTCGATATTCGCCCCCATCAAACGACCAGCCCGAATATCATAAAACGGAACCATGCCCTCCTGCTTACTAAGCCAGTTGCAAAATTGCGCCGCTTCAATCCAGCTAATCGATGTCGCCGGTTCATTTTTGGCACCGGCAACAGACTTAAATCGCGAAAATTGACTGCGCGATACCTCATGCGTGGCAATGTAGAATGGTCTGCTCAACCGCACTGTTCTTAAAAATTCGTTGGCCCGTTGTCCTTTTTCATGGCGCGGCGCTCCCATCACGAACAGATCATCTGGCTTGAACAGTTTAAGTTCAATGCCAGCACTATTGCGCATCAATGCAGCTGACTCTGCAAGTTTGGCCTCTATCTCTGTCGGCAACACCACCCTGACCCGTTGCGCAGATGCGCTGCTTGGCACAATAAGTTGTTGGTGCGAACGGTAGCCTTTTTTATGGATGATCAGATGATGAGATATTGCAGACAACTTGAGCTCCAACGGAGTTTTTCCCACATCTTTGCCATCGATGCTCACCCGCGCAATTGGACTAGAGACAACACCGACAAGGCCCATCTCTGCCTTCAAGTTGAAAGCGATGCTTTTCTCCTCGCCGGATTTTGCTGAGACCTTGCGATATTGTGGAAAGTAACCGTCCTGATCATACCGGAGTGAATGAATCTGCCCGGCCTTCACCTGTAAACGTCCGGCCTTCACCACCTTTCCATCCAACAACAACTGCCCTCCCGGAGGGGCGGTATGCACATCCAGATAAGCCCCCTTCAAAAGCAAGCTGTAATCTCTTTCCACCACACTTGCGCTATTGGTCAGCTCTACCGCTTCGCTAATCGGCTCGTAATCACCAGAAGAGACCACAATCTGATATGCCCCGCCCTGCTTTGCTATGGAGACTGGAGCCTTGCCAATCAGCTCATCATTGATATGAACCTCGGCACCGGCTGGAACAGTGTTGATATGAAACTGACCGGAAACCTTTTCCAGAGATTCACTCAGCTGCAACTGCTCAGCTCGCTTGATCGTAACGGGAAGCGTTTTTTTCAGGTAGTAGGGACTATCGATTGTAATGCTATAGTTTCCAGCATACAGATCTTGCTTGAACGCCGCTCCAACAGACACCATGCGGTCGTCAACAAACCAACGTGTTTGGTCTGACTCCGGTGTTGTGATGATATGAAGCTCTCCTGGCAAGGCCTGCAATTCAACCCTTACCGTTCCTCCAATTTCAGATGCTGATAAGGTTTTATGCGATGCCCTGAACCCCGTAGCAGAGACTTCAATCGTTGGATTTGCACTCCAGGAATAGACCTTATGACCGAGAGCCTTTCCCACGCCATTCACAACCCGAACGTCGGCAATCTGCCCGGCCTCTTCAGGCTCAACATCTATGCTGGTGGCATTCGAAAGCACCAAAATCGCAAGCATAACAAGCAGACTGAGCATCAACGCAAGCGTGGCAAATATATATCGTCTTCTCTGCCTCACTTTGGCTTGCAATAGCTCGGCAGTCATTCGCGCTACATGGCTGGGATTTTGATTCTCTCCGCCCGTTGGATTGTCTGATTCAGATGCGTTCATCACAAATGACCTCCACCCTGATCATCGCTCCATCAATTGGCACACGCACCTGCACAAGCTTGGATTTGTAACCCGGGCGGCTACCTTCAAAGGTATATTCTCCAGCTTTCAACTGAATTTCACGACCGGGCGTAAGACCAACCTTCCCAACACCGCGTACCAGAATAAATGTATTATTATCCGATTTCACCATTACAGCTCTTTTTATATTCACTTTTGCGAGCAATGTTTTCAACTTCGTAATTTGAAAACTTAATCGTTTACTATTGCGTGCAAATACCTCTGCCTGAATCAGCGTATCTTTTGCTGCGGCAGAAATATTTTGTGCCGATAATCTATCTGATCGTGTGATATAGTCGTTCAACGCAGCTTGCAAACTCACCACCTTTGTGGCCAGCTGTAATCCATCCCGAAGCGTTTTATCCTGTGGATGTCGCTGTAATGATTTCGCGTAGATACGCTCTGCCTTAAGCCACTCATCTTGCCTGATCATCTGCCCAGCAGCGCTAAGCGACTGCTTTAGATCAAGCCTTGCCGAGGTTTTAGCAATGGCGTCATTGAGAGGCTTCAGCTCACCGCGTTTGGCATACAGACGTTTTGCCTGATGATAATTAAGCCTGGCTGTGTTGATATCGTTTTTTTCCAGTGCCTGCCATGCGCTGCTTATCCATTGCGAAAATCTCCTCTCCTTCAATGTTTCAGCCAACATATCTTTTCGCTGTTTGAGGCCATTCCGATCGGGGGCAATCGCAAACGCATGTTCCAGTACCGTCAACTCTTTCTCAAAATTATTTTCTATGCGTGCTACATCTGCCCGCTTCAATAATGCCAACAGCTCAGGCAGCGCTTCCAGTTTTTTCAGAAGGTTCTTTGCTCCAGGCTCATCCGGCTTAAGCAATAGTGCTTTTGTCACATGCAATTTACCGGCAACATAATCATCATTTTTGAGAGCATTTTCCGCCATCAACGTTTCCGATACAAAAGTCTCACCCCACTCGGCTAACAACTGCTGTGCCAGCAACGCCAATTGATCAAGCCTCTGGCTTGCAAGGGCGTAGTCTCCTTTGGCAAATGATGAAAGTACATCTTCCTTCAGTGTATGCAGTACCGCATTTTTTTCCGGCTTCCACTGCTCCAAGTTCGCGCTCGCAAGTGCAGGCTCCTGCTCTTCTTCAAATGCCTGCAAGCGCTTCATCACAGCCTCGCGAAGCCCCTGCTGATGCATATCCTGAATCGGCACCTGCATCTGAACCGGTGTCTGAGTTTGCAAGACCACTGAAGGTGACTGCGAAGCAACGGGTTCTGACGTCTCAGATCCAATCATTGTCATCAGCACTACAGCCACAACACTGAACATAAGCACCAATGTAACCCACAAGAGCGTACGCTGGCTCTGTTTTTGACTGGCTTGACTCGCTTGTTGTAGTTTCTCTTCTAACATCTGAAAAGGGGTCTGCTAAAGCTGAACATCTGGAGTGACTTCTTGCTCAAACATTCTTTTAAGAAAGGCTCTCCATTGAGAAAACTGCTCCTTTGCGCTTCCCGTTAATTTAGCCGTAGTCTGCTCATGTTCGACTACCTGAGGTGCAATTTCACCCTCGATAGATTGACCAAGCTCAATTAACGCATCTCTATGAAATTTAGACTCTTCATTCATCTGTACGCTGGAACCCAACATACCCATGCCAATCTGTCCTGCAACGATAGCCCCGGTTGTTCCCGCCACAACACCACCGGTGGAATTTGAGTTTCCACCGGCAACAGCCGATAGCACAGCAAGTGCAATCAGGCCAATACCAGCAGCAGCATTACTGATCGATTCCATTTTTGCCTTGTGCGCCGCCTTCACCTCTTCAAAACTCTGTTTTTGCCACAATACATAACTGGTTTCCATTTTCTGATTAAATTGTTCGTAATGCGGCTGCATGCGATCGATAAACAACTGATCCCTAACCCGAATAGCCTTCACTCGCCTTAACATGCTGTCGTTAGCGTCCGGATATCCCAGCAGCGTAAACTTGTTGCCTTTCACACGCATGTATTGGGAGAAAGCATCATCAGAAAAATTTGCCCCAAAACGCAAATCAGTAAGCGCCTGCAGCTGTGTTAATTGCTTATCCTTATGATCATTCAACGCTTCCACCAGTTTTTCTGCCGCCTTCTTGAACACTAGCGCGTAGGGATCTTTACCTTTATTTCTTATATTATTGTAAAAGTCGGCAGCCACTTCATGGTCAAATGATTTATCAAACCACTTTTTTCCACTGATATCAGACACCTTGATATCAATATCGATATCCACACCATTTGACTTATTAATCTTACCTACAACATACAGATCACCGGTTGCACTGCTATCAGGCATCACCCGAACCGCTCCAAACGCTCCCGTTTCTTCAAGTGCCAGTTTCATCTGGTAGGCAAAACGGGATGCTTCAGCACGACGCAGTTCTGGCCAAACACCTTCAGCTTCATAATCTTCGGGATCATCAGGAAGCCCCGGATCGAAGACAGGCACAATGATATCAAGTTTTGGTTTCTCAATGGCTGGAGCGACTTCTTTCTTCACCACCGTTTTATCATATGCCGATGAGAGTTGCGGCCCCACCTTAGGCTGAGATGAACTGCCAACACCTGTCGCACAGCCCGATAACAATACAGAGCAGGCAATAAAAATCGAAATCATCTTTTTAAACACCATCATGCTTTTCGCCCTCCTAATGACTACCAGTAACAGGTAAACCCTTATATTTCCTATATTCATTCCACAGTTTTTCTTTAATCACAGGATCACTCTCATTGATGGCAGCCTGACGAATTTGCTCTTCAAGCACACTGTCATTATCAGCAGGTGGAATATCATCCGGCACCTTTCCGCTGCCTAATACCTTTTTCGCTTTAACGTTTTTACGCTGATCCAGCGCTTCAGGATCAGCACCTGCCGCCTGATCCTGAAGCTCACCATCGGTGCTCTTACTTGTCCCCGTCATTTCAGAACTGGCAGTTGATCTCTCGCTGCCACTCTCCTCTTCATTTGTTGCGTCATTAGCAACAGCAGCATTCAACTGCCTGTTCTGGCAACGTTCATATTTATTCAGGGAGTTCAACAGAGCCTGATCCATTAAATGAATGGTTTCCTCTCTAGTCAGACCTGAAGTCTCTTCATAGGCAACGGAACTGTCGGCACAATCATCAACCTCGTCGTGCTCACGCGTAATATTTTGCGCCTGAGCCTCTCCTGCGATTAAAAAACAAACCGAGCATACAAACGCAAACAGGTACTTCATCTTCCAATCCATTAACAATGCCATCTAAAACCTCATCCGTGATAATGCAAAGCACACTATAAACAATTATGTCACCAGTATCGCATCATAATGTAGTTATCTTAAGGGTAAATGAACGAAATATATTTCTGCAAGGCCCGATGAGATATTATGCTTCCGGCGTATATGCACGATTCTGTCATTGATTCCAGACAGGGATTGTTTGTAATAGTGATGCCCAGTTATTACCGGGAGTGATCTGACCACCGCAGACGTTGTGAGAAGCGCCAGTAACTGCGGCCAGCGTATTGGGAGCTCCCATCAGGGTGTGACGTGCTAATAGTGCAAAGCTGATCGCTTCCACCGCCTGAGCAGGAATGCCGACCGCATCGGTGCGTTGCACATTGGCTGGCGCTAGCTTTTCAGTGAGCAGACTCATGAGATGTTTATTGCGTGCGCCACCACCACAGATCAGTACGGGTGCTGGTGAATCAGAGCATGAGACATCCATCATCGTCATAATGCTCTCGACAATGGCTTCAGCAGTAAAAGCGCAGGCGGTAGCCATGCGATCAGCATCAGACAGATCGGGCCAGCCGATGATCTGCTGCACAATATCTTCACCAAAGGCTTCACGACCTGTTGATTTGGGCGGCCTGCGTTTGAGAAAAGGATGCGTCATGAGTCTTGCCAGCAGTGAAGTAGAGATCTGACCGCTGGCGGCCATCGCGCCATCCTGATCAAATATTTTTTCACCTGCACTGATGTGCACCATGATCGCATCCATCAACATATTGCCGGGCCCTATATCAAAGCCTGTCGTATGGCCCTGTTGATTTATCCATGTGAGATTGGCAATGCCACCTATATTCACGATCGCTGTATTGTGTTGATTGGATGCAAAAAGGTGTCGGTGTGCAAACGGCACCAGCGGAGCACCTTCTCCACCAGCGGCAATATCGCGGCTGCGAAAATTAGATACGCATGTGATGCCGGTAGCCTCTGACACTGTCGAGGCACAGCCGATCTGTAGTGTGAAAGGGTGTAAGGATTCAGGACGATGACGAATGGTTTGGCCGTGACAGCCAATGGCTGCAATTTCATCGGTATGGATGCCAGCTTGCTCTAATGTCTTGAGCACTGCTTCGGCATAAGCATTTCCAAGCGCACGATCGAGTTCACCCATAGCATCAATTTCACTATTGCCTGCTTCCTTTTCAGGGACTGCCAGATGCAAAATGGTTTGCCTCAGGCTATCAGGCATGGGAAATTCATTGAATTGGAGTAGTTCAGGCTTTTCACCACAGCGCACAACGGCGACATCAATACCATCGGCAGAAGTACCGGACATCATGCCTATAAACAGTGGCGCAGGAGCGTGGTTTGATATCAGGGGCATGGGTTCGGATGCATGCGATGAACAGCTTCGATCTCTTCTAAACATGCGTCGGTGAGTGTGATGGTATGGCTGTCAATATTGCTAGCCAATTGCTGCATGTCGGTGGCTCCGATAATGGTGCTGGTGACAAACGGCTGCTGGCGGATAAACGCCAACGCCATTTGGGCCGGGTCGAGCCCATGCTTGCGGGCTATCTCAATATAAGCTGTCGTGGCCTGATCAGCTTCAGTATTGCTGTAGCGGGTATATTGTTCGAATAGCGTGATTCGAGCATTCGCAGGACGGTTACCATGCAAATATTTACCGGTTAGCACACCAAAGGCCAGCGGGGAGTAAGCCAACAGCCCCATGTTTTCTCGACAGGATACTTCTGCTAAGCCAATCTCAAATGAGCGATTGAGCAGGTTATACGGGTTTTGAATGGATGCAATGCGAGGTAGTGCCTTGGTTTCGGCGAGATGCAAATGCTGCATCGCGCCCCAAGGTGTTTCATTGGAAATACCGATGTGACGTACTTTTCCAGCATCTACCAGCTCTTGCATGGCGCTCAGTGTCTCTTCAATCATATCACCTGATTCATCACGTTGATGTTGATAACCCAGTTTGCCGAAGTAGTTGGTATTGCGGTCAGGCCAGTGGGTTTGGTAAAGGTCGATATAATCGGTCTGCAAGCGGCGCAACGATCCTTCGCAGGCGGCAATGATATTTTTGCGATCCAAACGCGCTTTGCCTTCGCGGATATGCGGACACCAGGAGGTTGGGCCACATGCTTTAGAGGCAAGAATGATGTTATCGCGGAGGCCTGTCTCTTTAAACCAGGCTCCGATAATGCTTTCTGTTTTGCCATAAGTATCGGCCTTTGGCGGCACGGCATACAGTTCGGCAGTATCGAAATAATTGATGCCCTGATCATGGGCGTAGTGCATCTGTTCAAAGCCTTGATCCTGATCGTTCTGCTCACCCCAGGTCATACTGCCCAGGCAGATGGAGGATACATTCAGATCCGTTCTGCCAAGTCTGTTGTAGATCATCTGCTCTCCCCCGCATTATAAATGGCACCGCCATGGGTGGCGTAGTGTTGCAACACGTCGATAGCGCTTTGTCGGCAGATATCCGTTTCCACTGTAATGCCCCGCTGCTCAAGAGCCTGCCGCCATGCATCCATTTTAGGACCTTCATCAAAACCAATTCCGCGAGCATCTTCATCACGAGCCCCGCATACCAGATGTTTGATTCCAGACCATGGAATGGCTCCAAAACACATGGCGCAGGGTTCACAACTGGTAACCAGTTCAAAACGTCTTCCTGCTTGTTGACTCAGATTGGAGAGGTCAAAGCTTGCTAGCTTCTGCTGTGCCATACTGATGGCAATCATCTCGGCATGCGCAATGGAGCAGTGTGATGAAACTACAAGATTCACACCGACAGCAATCAGTTGATGGGTCTCAATATCGAAGATGGCTGCTCCAAAGGGGCCGCCTGTGCCATGTTCAATATTGTGTTGAGCCAAGGATATTGCAAACATCATACGCGCTTTTGATGTTGCATAATGATGATCAGATTTACTGACCAGCTCTATCAGCCAATCAGGGATACGGATATCAATTCCATTGGTCATCGTCATCGAAATACTATGCGTAGGCTGACATGATATAAGAAATACTTAGAAGCCTATCAGGTGGACTGCAATCCAGCTGATCGCACCCGAAACAAGCACTAAAACAGCCAAGCCTGCAAGCCATTCTACGGCCCATTGCATAATCGCCCAACTGGTGATTAAGCCAACTATCGTGACTGTCGTATTCAGGCTTGAATTGGTGCGCCACGGTATATCCAGCGTATAGGCAATAAATTCAGGCGTTAAGGCACCAAGCATTGAGATTGCAATAATATTGGCAAAGATTACAGCCTTCATCCACTCAATTCTGTCATTATTGCGATCACGGTCAGCAAAGAAATATGCTGCTATTGCAAATAAGAAGAAAAAGATCATCCAGCTTAATGAGATAACTTCAGACGCGTGCAAATCCATTCTCCTTGATATATTCTGATGATACTGTGTTGCGACGTAGTATTGCAGTATAAGCGTTTCTAGTATAGAAAATCATGATGAGGGGCAAATGAATATCAATGTAACATCAATATTTGAAGACAGGCGCCAAGTATTCGCCTGGGTACATTTGATCAGCAGCATCACACTGCTCATCTTTGTTTTTTTACATTGGTTTCAATCATGTTGTTTGACGCTTGCATCGTTGGAATTGATGTTGGCTCTGGTGATGTTATTCAGCTACTGGCGCATTCGCCAGGGAGCAGATCTGCTGCAGATAGAGAATACGCTGATGGCATCAGGACTCGTCTTATTCTCTGCGCTGGTACTGTTCGATAGCATTGAAAACACTGGCATCTACTGGTTGGCTGGTTTTCCTTTTGTAGCTTATTTCGTTCAACAGGTGAAAAAGGCGCGTTACTGGGTTGCTATATTTGTGATTGAACTGATGCTTATCAGTGCGTTGCAGTCGTTTGAGATGATTGAGACCATGTATTCGGGCATGCAACTGTTTCAAATCATGTCTGTGGTGCTTTTTTACTGGGTGTTCGCACATATTTATCAATCCCAGCTTGAATGGCGCAAAATACAGCTGGAAGAATCGTATCGGGCACTGACGCAACAACAAAATCGTATGCAGGTGATTTTAGATCATTCTCCGATTGGCATGTGGATGATAGATGGCAATCGGAAAATTCAGTTTTTAAACAGGGCATGGGTAGAGATCTGTGGTGTTTCGGAAAAGCAGGCACAGCAATCCAATGATTATACGCTATTACTGCCTGAAGGTATGGTGAAGAAATCGTTAGCATCAGATGCAATCTGCCTGGAAAGTAAACAAGCCTTTTATGGCCGTGATGAGATGACATGTGCTGACGGGCAAATAAGAACATTTGATTTTATCAAAGTACATCTGGCCGATAACGATGCACATGGCACTGGCCTTGTTGGTTTCGCGATTGATGTCACTGAAAAACTAGCGGCAGAAATAGAGCAAAAGGCATTGGAGCAACAGGTTCAGCATTCACAGCGCCTGGAATCACTGGGCGTAATGGCTGGTGGCATAGCCCATGATTTTAATAACTTGCTAACCGTAATTCAGGGCAATATTGAACTTGCCAAGCTGGAAGATGATCTGTCTGTATCCATGCAGGATACATTGGCCTGTGTTGACTCGGCCGCCCATACCGCCACCGATCTATGTCGGCAAATGTTGGATTATTCAGGAAAAACAGTGATCCGCCCTGAAGCATTGAATATGCAAGTTTTGATAGAGGAGATGTTGTCGCTGCTTGAAGTATCCAAAAGTAAAAATGCAGAACTGTTTCTGCACGTTGATAAGCAGCAACCATGGATCATGGCTGACCGCTCCCAAATGAAACAGGTGTTGTTGAACCTGGTGATTAATGCATCAGAAGCCATCGGGACCAAGGCGGCGGGAGAAATTCACATTTCAATCTGCCGTAAATCTCTGGATG
Organism: Mariprofundus sp.; assembly: GCA_030951045.1. GTDB lineage: Bacteria > Pseudomonadota > Zetaproteobacteria > Mariprofundales > Mariprofundaceae > Mariprofundus. The sequence continues at coordinate 27,474 of JAUZQJ010000025.1, read as the reverse complement.
CGAAAGCAGTGAAGCGTTTTGTCGATGTCGATATGAAACCGGGCGATTATACTGTGTTGATGGTGCAGGATAATGGTATGGGCATGAATGCTGAAACGGCAGGGCGCATGTTTGATCCGTTTTTCACAACAAAGTTTACCGGCCGTGGCTTGGGTTTGAGTGCGTTGCTAGGCATTTTGCGTGCGCATGATGGTGGTATGGAAGTTCAAAGTCGATTAGGGAAAGGCACTACGATGACAATATGGATTCCGGAAATTGATAGTGATCCTTATACCCATTCCAGCGTAGCCGGTGATGTAAAACGGGCACTATCTGGTCGCGTATTATTGGTAGATGATGAATCCAGCGTGCTGCAGGTTACTACCCGTATGTTATCACATCTGGGTTTGACAGTTTCGACCGCATGCAATGGCCAGCAGGCGATTGACCTGTTTATCAAAGACTCTGATTTTGATTGGGTATTGCTGGATGTAACCATGCCGAAGATGGGTGGACTGGAATGCTTACAAAAGCTGCGAGAGATAAGGCCGGATATCTATGTAGCAATGGCCTCGGGCTTCGATGCAAAGAGTGCTTTGGCACCGGATAATCAGTGCCCACCTAATGATTTTATCAGCAAACCATTTACCCTTGAAGCATTGCGTTCCGTGGTTGCCAAAGCGCAGAAATTAATAGAAAGCAGTTAATTTAAGATGTTTAACACGCTTTCAGGAGGTCTGCCCACGGCAGCTCTGTCGCCATTGATAACAATGGGCCGCTCAATTATTTTGGGATAAGCCACCATTAAAGCGATGGCTTCGTTGCGCGACAGGTTTTTATCCTTTACGTGAGCTTTGAATTCTTCTTCACCACTACGCATAAGCTCATGCGGTTCTTTGCCGAGCATATTTAAGATGCGATCCAGTTCACCTTCAGATGGCGGCGTTTTCAAATACTCGATGATTTCAGGCTGCACACCATGCTCCTCTAGCAGAGCCAATGTTTGTCGGGATTTGGAGCAGCGTGGATTATGGTAAATAGTAACGGACATGATTTCTCCTGATGGGTCATTCAATTATTTTAAACAACAGCTATGTGAATAGCCTTACAATTAAACAAGTTCTAAGGCCGCATACTTTAACATCAAGCGTTTAGTACCTGAACGGCGAAACTGTACGGTTACTCGTGCCCCATCCCCAGCCCCTTCCAGAGACAGAATGACACCTTCACCAAAACTTGGATGTGCAACATTAGAACCAATGTTGATACCACCGGAGGTTGCTTCTTGTTGAACAGGCATAGATACAGCATCCTGCTGATGCAATAGCTCAAGACTCAAATTTTTGATGAAACGGCTGGGCAGTGGATAATGTGTTTCACCGTAAAAGCGGCGCAATCGGGCTGAGGTGAGCAGCACATAATCACGGGCGCGTGTAATGCCTACATATAACAGGCGGCGCTCTTCTGCGATGCCCGATTCACCTTCATCCAGCGAACGCTGATGCGGCAGCAAACCCTCTTCAACACCGGGAAGTACCACACAATCAAATTCTAAACCCTTGGCACGATGCAAACTCATCATACAAATAGAATCCACCTCTTCAGCGTCATCACTATCATTGATGCCTTCAGCGCTTTGTAGCAATGCAGCCCGATCCATGAACTCAATCGGTGTTAGATCCTGTAGCATTGAAATTTCAATATAGTCTTGCAGGGTGCGTACGTTATCGATGCGACTAGCGGCCTCAATCTCACCCATGGCATTGAGGCTGTCCAGATAACCAGAGGCCTGCAAAACTTTATTGAGGCCGCGATCAGCCGGCGCATGATCGTTCACTCCATCACACTCAGTGCGTATTTCCAGTAATAGCTGCGCCAGCGGCACAAGTTTCTTAGCTGCACCTTCAGCCTGACCGGTTGCTAACAGATCAAGCCATTCACACGCCTGCATGCCCGACGTGGAAAGTTGAGCAAGCAGTTGTTCTTGCCCCTTTGCACCAATACCACGCTTGGGTCTGTTACAGATGCGCATCAGTTGCAGGGTATCACCACAGCGGTTTAGCAGAGCCCAATAGGCCAGCGCATCCTTGATCTCCATACGCTCGAAGAAACCCACGCCACCAATAATACGATAAGGGATATTGGTTTCACGACAAACCTGCTCAAGCGGAAGTGACTGGCGATTGGAGCGATAAAGAATAGCTATTTCTGAGTTTTTATATCCAAGCTTTTGCCACGCTTCAATTTGCCGCACGATCTTGCGCGCTTCATCGTATTCATCATTGCATACTTTCCAGGCCGGTTTCTCTCCTGCCTGTTTGGTGGCTTTGAGCGTTTTTTCATGCCTGTCTGAATTTTCACGAATAACGGCATTTGCCAGTGCGAGAATATTGGCGCTGGAGCGGTAGTTTTCTTGTAAACGATGTAGCGTTGCACCACTCCATAGCTGTTCAAATTCAAGAATGTGGCGCACATCAGCACCCCGCCAGCCGTAGATGCTTTGGTCATCATCCCCGACAACAGTCAGATTTTTATGTTCAGAGCACAAATGGATTAGCCATTCATGTTGAATGGGATTGGTATCCTGATATTCATCCACCAGCACATGATCAAAGCGTGCCCTCAGGGCCGTAGCGATATCGGAATGATTCCGCATGAGCAATACAACATTTAAAATAAGATCAGAAAAATCCATGCGCTCATGGCGCTTTAATTCACTCTGGTAGCTGGCATAAAGTTCAACCATATTGATCCCGTTCCAGCCGTGTTCAGGGGTCTCCTCTGGCGTAAGTCCTGCATGCTTACAATGTTCAATCCAATTGATAAGGTAGGATGGGTGCAAGCGGTCAGTGGCAATATTACGCGCTTTTAAAATGCGTTTAATCAATGCTTTCTGGTCATCACTATCAATGATTTGAAATCCCAGCGGATAACCCAAGGCATCAGCATAACGGCGAAGAAAACGCAGTGAGATGGCATGGAATGTGCCGGAAACCACACCTCCACCATTATCGCCAATTAACAGGCTCAGGCGCTCTTTTAATTCAGCCGCCGATTTATTGGTGAACGAGACCGCCAGAATACGATGCGGTGCCACACCTGCTTCTGCGATGAGGTGCCCTATGCGATACACAATCGTACGTGTCTTGCCTGAACCTGCACCTGCAAGAATCAGTTGTGGGCCGTCACCAGCTTCGGCAGCTTGTTGTTGAGCAAGATTTAACATGTTGTGTTGGCCTCGGTAAGAATTGGCACTATCTGTTACTACCTTCACCGTGTTTGACGATCATTTTGTGATAGGTCGAAAAAATAGCATTCCTGGACAGCATGCCCAGCACCTTGCGGGGATTGTCATGGGCAACCACGGGCATCTGCTCAAACTCTTCATGATCCAGGATATGTATAGCATCCAGCAGGGTGTCGGATTCAGCAATCACCTGCACATTGGTATTGGCAACTTCGCTGGCTACAACCACCTGATCCAGCGTGGGGTCAATCAGCCATTTTTGTAAATCTCCAAAGGTAACGATACCTACCAGCAGACCATCATCATCGACAACCTGTACGCAGCCTTTTCCTGAACCGGTATAGACCTGTTTCAACTCTTTTAATCGAGCGTGTTTAGACACTCTGGGAATAGCGCGCCACGGAATGCTTTTAATCGATACCGAGCGCATCCACGATTGCTCCAGTCCCCAGTTAGAATCAATGCCACGCTCTTCCAGTACTTCAGTAAATACTGAAGCACGGCTAAAGGAGCGTGTTACCATCGTCGCCACACTGCATGCCGCCATTAAAGGTAACATAATGTGATAATCTGCTGTCATTTCAAAGACGATTAGCATGACGGTAAGTGGAGCGTGCAGTGCAGCGGCCGTTAACGCACCGCAAGCAACCAAAGCATAAGCACCGTAGCTTTCCGAATATGAGGGTGAAAAGGCATGTGCGAGATCACCAAATAGTGCGCCAACGGTGGCCCCCATAAACAGGGCCGGGCCGAATAATCCACCGGGGAAACCACCTGCTGCACTCAGTACGGTCACGATCAGCTTACCAATCAGCACAATGGCCAGAAATGCAGCCAGAGGCAAGGCATAGCCGAGAATATCCGGCTGGATACGTTCGAGTAACATATCCTCTACCGTACCGTAACCAATAGACATAACCTGCGGTAAAATGAGCCCTAACAATCCAATATGAAAGCCAACAATGGCAGGACGTATGCGCCGGTCAGGAATCAGTTTTCCCAGCCATGCACGGGTGGGTTGCATCGATTTAATGAAGACCGTGGCGACCAGCCCGCAAATAGCTCCAATAATAAGATAAGTCGGTATTTCCCAGATACTGATGAGGTGGTATTCCGGAACAGTGAAGGCTGGGAAATTCCCCAGTTCAGAGCGCGCGACCACGGTCGCCAGTACAGATGCAATCACAATAGGACTGAATGTGGCGATGGCGTAATCAGCAAGAATCACTTCCAGCGCAAACAGCACACCGGCGATTGGGGTGTTGAAGGAGGCTGCAATACCCGCGGCTACACCGCAGCCGATTAAAATACGCAGCTGCTGCTCAGAAAGATTGAGGCGCTGACCAAGCTCCGAGGCGATCAAAGCACCAAGTGCAACGGTTGGGCCTTCGCGCCCGAGACTGACACCACCACCAATAGCCAATGCTGTACCCACAGTTTCTGTAGCCAGCTGGCGAGGATGTACGCGAGCTTTGCGTTCCACCATATCGGCCAACACACCGGACACACCACGCAGTTCTCCACCAGGCAAAAAACGAACAGTAATCCAACCCACCAATAAGCCCGTAACGGTAGGTGCGATCAAATATATATACCATGGAAGGGTTGTAATGGATTCTTCCCAAGTGCGTTCACCTGTCCAGAACAGGCTGACCCATTCGATCATGAAACGTAACAACAGTGCTGTGTAACCTGATAGTACACCCACCACGACAGCCAGTATGACGATGTACACGGTATCCTGCTCGCGTGACCATGCTAAAGCTCTTTTTTTGCTGTCGAGCAGCGTTTCCCACAATACCATTGTTGTTTGCCCGATTCTCCCGCTGTGTCTGTCATCTGAATCTGTTCCGTGCCAAATAGTACAGTGCAGATAATGCCGATGTTACGGTTTGTAAGGCTCGACGGCAATTTTAGATGCCCTGAAACCAGTTTTATACGTTCAGTGTCGAGAGGTCAGGTGGTGAGCTTTCTAATTTCTCAAAAACAATGTCGAATACATTATCAAATGCAGTGCGTTCGGGCAGGTGTACATTGATGAACTGATTGGCTAGATAACACACTCTGGCAAGAAATGTCGGGCTATCTGCCAGATGATGTTCTGCTACGGCTTCGCATAGCTCGTTTGGAAAACCCCATAAGCCCAGCAGATGCATGCCAGCTTCTGCATGATTAACACCGTAGTGTTCTTCTTCGGCTTTGATTAAATCACCTTCGTGCAGATGACCTGTTTCACATTCAAAATATGAGAAATCTACACGCATACCCAAAGCTGCGCGGCCAATATCATGCAATAGGCCAGCCATAAACGCGACTTCGTGCGAGCCATTTTGTTGCGCCGGATCGACCGTTTTCGCCAAATGTTCTGCTACCAGTGCAACGGCAAATGCATGTGACCAGAAAATTCGGATATTGGCCATGCCTGTTGGTAAAATCATGCCATACATCAGTGACATAGCTGTGGCGATATGGACTGTTTCTTTGGTGCCTAATCGGGCAATGGCCCTGGACAACTCACTGATTGATGAGTGTGAAGCATTATAGGCAGGTGAATTGGCGAACTTGAGTATCATGACCGTGGTGGCCTGATCACTACGAATAACATTGGCCAGGTCTTTGGCACTGGAATCAGGATCTTGCGCAATATTCTGGATTTTTACAAAACGATCCGGTAGCGATGGTAGATCTTCGCTGAACTGCAGTAGCTCCAGGGTTGACGCTCTGTCAAAAGTAGATGATGTCATATCGGTGAGCCAGCAATAATCAGGCCAATTATGACTCGAACTGTTTATCGCGCCATAGCTATGGCGGCGCTGCTCATCCATTCATAGATCGGGAACACCACCGATGCGCCCAACAGTAAGTCCAACAACGGCGATGCTGCGAGCACCGTTATGACAATCCAGCCATGCTTGATATTGAAATATCTAGGGATTTTATCACCCCAACGGGTCGATAACAGAAGTTCTCCTGCCAGTAAGCCGGGTAAAGGTAAGAGATGTAAACATGCCATGCACAGATTGAAAAACATTAGCACCTTGGACCACCAGTGATGCAGCGGAGGTAGCCCGGTTGGCATCTGATGCGCCAGACTCCAGCTGAATAACAAAAAACCCAACAGGCAAAGCAGACCATGCGCCATACATCGAACCGATGATATTTTGACACCCGAGGCAAGTGTGTTTGGCAGCGCAATGATAATGCCCCGATGAAAGGCCAGAGCAGCCAGTAAAGGCAACCAGGTACCGCGCCATGAGATGGCGTAAAAGGGATGCGGGATGGGCGTGTTACTCATACGTGATTCGATAAGCACGACAAGCGTGAGTGAAATGAGAACTGGCAAGCTATAGAGAATCAGCTGCCTAATCACAATATTTAGCCACTCTTCCATCTATGAATCAGGCACAGCGGTAAATACCACCGCGAGCGTGACCTGCCAGATCGTGAATGGTTTTTTCGAAGATCAGTGTATTCGGCGTGACGGGCAGACCGCATGGGCCGGTTTCTAACATGATCATGCCGGATGTTTGTAAAAATTTCGGCCCTGTATTGAGAATATCGCTTAAAAACGTCAGGCCATCCGATTCATCGGTAAGCGCGTTGCGAGGTTCATAAGACAGCTCCTGTTCCAACAAGGCCATCTCATGTTCCGCTACATATGGCGGATTGGATATAATGGCATCAAGATGCGTCTTACGCTGCTCAATAGCTTGCAGCATATCGCCCTGTTTGAACGTGATGCGGTCTTCAACCTTGTGTTGGATCGCGTTGCCCGTTGCAACCCTTAGAGCAGACTCAGAAATATCCGTCGCAATGATATGCGCCTTTGGATATTCACAAGCCAATGTAACCGCAATAATGCCGGAGCCGGTACCGATATCACAAAAATCGTAAGCGCCTTGCTGATCCGGGAAATATTCAAGCACCGCCTCAATCAGATGTTCTGTCTCCGGTCGAGGTACCAACACATCAGAAGTGACATGAAACGGGCGTGACCAGAACTCTTTCTCGCCAAGAATATAGGCCAGTGGTTCTCGTTGCATACGGCGTTGAATCAGTGCACTGAACACTGTTTCAACCGCTTCAGGCACAGGTTCTGAAGCGCGAATAATCAGATCGGTTCTACGCATACCCCAAACAGACATTAACAACAGTTCAGCATCGCGTTTAGGCGCATCACAATTAACCTGCTTTAATAACGCTGAAGCTTGTTGAATCAGTTGACGAAGGGTTATTGCATGACTCACTGGGTAGCGAGCAGTTCAGCCTGATGGTGGCTCAATAGCGCGTCAATCAGCTCATTCATATCACCACCCAGAATCTGATCAAGTTTGTACAGCGTCAAATTGATGCGGTGATCGGTGAGACGCCCCTGCGGATAATTATAGGTGCGAATACGCTCGGATCGATCGCCGGATCCAACCATATCCTTACGAATACCGGAACGTTCTGCATTGGCTTCTGATTGTTCTTTATCGAACAGACGGGCTTGCAACACTTTCATCGCCTGCGCTTTGTTTTTGTGTTGGCTGGCCTGATCCTGACAGGTCACAACAAGACCGCTTGGTGCATGCGTGATACGCACAGCAGATTCGGTTTTGTTCACATGCTGGCCACCAGCGCCGGAAGCACGGTACACATCAATACGAATATCATCAGGGCGAATATTCACATCCACCTCTTCAGCTTCAGGCAGAATTGCGACTGTGCAGGCTGAGGTATGAATGCGACCTCCTGATTCCGTTTCAGGTACGCGTTGCACACGATGGGTGCCTGACTCAAATTTAAAACGGGAGAAGACACCCTGACCGGTCACCTGAGCAATAATCTCTTTGTAGCCACCAATGCCAATTTCACTGCTGGATAAGATGGACACTTTAAAACCCTGGGTTTCGGCGTAACGGCTATACATTCGAAACAGATCAGCAGCAAACAGGGCGGCTTCATCACCACCAGTACCTGCCCGGATTTCCAGAATTGCATTACGTTGATCATTCGGGTCTTTAGGAAGTAATAATAGAGTAAGCTGCTCATCACTATCTGAAATAGACTGTTTGAGTTCGAGGTTTTCCTCTTCCATCAGCTCTTTAAGTTCGCGATCACAATCCGGATCAGCCAACATCTCCTGATTGTCCTGTAACTGTTGAAGCAACTGCAGGTGTTTTTCAGCATGCTCGGCAACAGGTTCAATCTCAGCAAAGTCTCTGCTTAGCTGCGTGAACTTCTTATTGTTGGAGGTGATGTCAGGGTCGGCTAATAAACTGGTAATTTCATCACGCCGATGCAGGATGTCATGAAGACGAGTGTTCATTATGCCCCTTAATATGAGCGATATTATCACTGATCGATGTGTTGTTTGAAACGGTTGATTCAACAGAAGGATTGTCCAGATCAAATAGTCGATTGGCTGCGCCCATCAACAAATCTCCCTCAATATCATCAGGCAGGCTTTTTAGTGTTCTAAGTGTCGGGTGCATATAGCGTTTCATCAGCGCACGACTAAACTGCTCTACAGCTTGCAACTGTTCATCATTAAAATCTTTCATATAACGCCGAGCTTTTTCAAGCTCTTCCAGACGACGCGCATTCATTTGTTGTTGAATGGTGCGAATTAACGGAACGGACTCCAGTGATTTTAACCATCGCAGAAATGCTTGCGCCTCTTCTTCAATCAGCAGGCGAGCTTGATCCGCTTCATGTTGTCTGTTTTCCATGTTGCCCTGCACGACTTGTTGAAGATCATCAATATCATACAGGTAGGCACCATCAATATCGCCAATGCGCGGGTCAATATCACGAGGAACAGCTATATCCACCAGAAACATGGCATTGCCTTTACGTTTCTTCATCGCTGCTTTCACGGCATCAGGCAATAAAACAAAGGTAGATGCGCCTGTGCTGGAAAGGACAATATCGGCAGCATCAAGATACTCGGGCAACTGCTCCATGGTTAGCGCATGCCCTTCAAATTCTAAAGCCAGATTCTGAGCCCGTGCAAGTGTCCGGTTGGCAACCAGAATATCGGTACAGCCATTGCCACGCAAATGGCGAGCGGCCAATTCAGCCATTTCTCCAGCGCCCATTAACAGCACGGTTTTTCCAGTTAAATCACCAAAGATATGACGCGCTAATTCAACGGCACAGGAGGAGATATTAACGGATTGTTTGCCAATACCTGTTTCACTGCGGGCGCGTTTGGCGGCAGCAAATGTAGATTGGTACAAACGATGCAACACATGTCCTGCCGTACCTGCCGTCAAGGCATGTTCATAGGAGGTTTTAACCTGTCCTAAAATCTGAGGTTCACCCAATACCAGTGAGTCTAATCCGGAGGCAACAGAAAACAGATGACGAATAGCTGCATCTGTAGTGTGTGAATAGAGATGCTCACGAACCTCTTCTATTTCCATTTTTGCTGTGGCAGAAAACCATTCATGCACCGCAGCGATGGCAGCATCAGGATCATGGGTCACCACCGTCAGTTCCACACGGTTACACGTGGAGAGCAGTGCAGCCTCACGGATGGCAGGGTGTTGAATACGCTGATTTAGAATACCAGCAATATCTGTTTCGGCCACAGCCAGACGTTCGCGAAGTTCAACGGGGGCTGTTTTATGATTGAGTCCAATATGGCAAATGCGCATGGGCAGAACTTTAACGTGTTAACGAATCATGGTACAGAGAATGGTAAAGCAGCAGGTGCATCGGAGACGGCTGAGATCTTATTGACTCACTTTCACAGGCGGCTCTTTTTCACTCGGGCCAAACCAATTATTAGGAATATTAAACAGTCGTTCAATGATACCTGAGTCAGATAGGCCAGCATCCCGTGGCCGCACTGCTTTTACTTTTGCATCCGTGAATGGACCACTCAGATGATACACTTTACGCATCAAACTATGTGATCTGCCACCAAGAATATCCCGCACAAGTGGTATTTTAGCCAGTAAGGCATCCAGATTTTGTAACGGCTTGGCGATTAAAAAAAGATCAATGGTATTGTTCTCGACATTCATATTGCCCTGCCCCACCAGATCAAATGCGCTTGAGCGCATGGCAACATTGCGAATATGAATATTCTGACTCTGCATAATCGCTTCCATCTGCAAACGCTCATACATGATTCCGGGACCTGATAGATCTTTACGCTGACCAAAGAGCAAGGCAGGCAGTTGGCTCAAATTAATAGCGGACAACAGCGTGGTGAGTGTGCCTCCTTCCAGGATGCGCCCTTGATCAACCCGCATACGCAAACGACCATCCAAGCCCTTCCACCAAGGTTGTTCTTTCAAAATGAGACCCTGACCCGAGAAAATCAAATTTCCATCACCCTCTAAAAAACGACTGGAGAGGCCTCCCTTGTTCATCAAATGGCCAAAATCGCCATGCAGTTCTGCAAACCCCTTCCAGCGCATACCACCCTCAGCTTCAGGAGAAAGGGTTGCCGAAATGGTTAATATCTGTTTTTCAAAGCTGGCTGAAAATTTACGCAGTTCAACTTTGCCCTCGCCCGGCAGTGTGAAACGTGCATCAACATCCATGATGTCCAATTGCGAAGTATGAACCAGTGCTGCTTCCATAACCCCGATGCTATCTTTATCGGAAGCCAGTCTAAGGTGTACACCACTCATACGTGCATCATCCCAGTCAAACCGGTCAATATTCGCACGCAACAACCAGTTTTTGTCGATCAACGTTTCAGAGTGATCCAGTGTGTTCGGTAGAGCATTACGGTTGAGGTAACTCGCTTTGACATCAATGTTCCATGCCATGCCGTCATCAAATGGCACATCAACATCAAGGTTGCCGCTGAATGATGGCGTATGTAGGCCATTAAGTTGTAGTTGCAAGCCAGCGCTGTTGATGCTGCCAGACCCATCATGCAGTTTGATGTGATTTCCGCTGCTGGTAAGCTTGTTGATATGAATGGTAGGGAGTTTGCTCTTCATATCCAGCAAGCCAAGATATTGCAACGCCAAGGGTTCGCCTTTTTTCTTGTTGGACCCTAGTAAATGTTCCCAGCTTGCATCTGTCATATCAAGGTTGCCAAACCATTGGCCATCCTGGAAACGCAGACTGCTATTGATGCTGCCACCAGCGTGCGCCAGAGGTAGCTGAAAGTGCGCAGCAAGCGGGGCAAGTTTACTTCTGCCATGGGCTTGCACAGAGGTTATTTTCCACGCTTCGGTCCGGGACGATGCTGCTGCATCAAAAGAGAACATACCTTGCATATGGGCGCCGGATAGGTGCATATTTTTCAATGAAATACCTTTGTTAATATCCCACTTTACAACCCCCTTAGATAATTGAAGCGGAAATTTAAGTACGTCAATATTCCATAAACCATCGGGGTACAAGGTAATACGGGCCTCTTTAGGGCTAGTTTTAGTGAGGTCCCACATCAACTCAAACTGACTATTGGCTCGTGCTTTATTCCATTGCCAATCATTGACTTCGGCAGGACCGAACCAATGCAGCAGATTGGCTACATCTGTATTGGCAGAACCTGTAATGTTCAATAAAAGGGTGTCCAGTGGAATGTACAAGCTGCCGCTTGAGTGGCCCAGATCTTTGGGCAGCATGCTATCTATAATTTTTGCGTTTATGGCATCTGAATCTATCTCAACAGTGGCACGGGTATTGCTCAAAAAACCATTGGATATGCCCAAAGCGATATCAGCACCTTCAATATCAGTCTTTATTTTATAGGACATCGATTTAAATGCTTCAATGTTTGGCCATACCTGAAGCGGATCAGGCCAGCGCAGTGAAAGGTCTGCCTGTGCCTGTCTGGCAATGCCATGCTGCATCTGTTTTAACCACTGCTGCCAGCCCGGATCGCCAAGTGGTTGAAGCCATGACCAGATCAGGGGCATAGGTAGCAGGTTGGAAGCAGCGTTTACTAGTAAAGTCCCATCACTCCACTCACCCTGAGCAGTGATTTTACTTTCGCCTAAAGCCCATATCAGTTCATCAACATTGATCTGCTTCAGCTTGAATGCATCGGTTTCTTTTGTGTTGCCGCGCATCTGAATCTGTAGCTTTGTTGAAAGCGTATCGAACTGATAGATATCACCAATTGGTGTTAAACGTAGGCTGACTGGATTCTGAGATGCAATGGAGCTCTTTACCTCCCATCGCTGATGATCTTTGCGCCGTAGCGTCAAATCAGCCTGCGGTGATCCGTTGATAAGCTGGCGAATGGATGCAGGCAGCCAGTCAATGTTGTTACAATGCAGATTTAACTGGCCGGGAAAGCCATCCTCATCCCATTGTGCCGATAATTTAAATACCGGTGATTTGGCATTGATCATACGTGACTTTGCATGAAGCGTGAGGTTTACATCAGGCAGTTCCCCGCGCCAGTCAGGGTGCGCTGGCGTAGCTGCGATATGCCAACTCACGTGAACATCTACCAGCGTGAGTTGCTCAGGCAGAATGGTTTCCGAGTCATCCAGCTCTATATCCAGAGCACCATGTTTTAACAAAATTTTATCCGGTGCAATATCACCATTAAAAAGGGCGCTTAGCGGAATTCTTACGCTGGCACTGCCATCATGATAGGCGATACCATGATTGGTACTGGTAAAATCCAGCCGATCCACTTTCAGCCATAAAAAGCCCGCCCAGCGCAAAGACAGCTCTCCGAGATGCAGTTCATTTAATTCAAGCTGCTGTTGCAAATAACTTTCAATATTCGGCCGCATGGTATCTATTGAGGGTGCATTCCAATACAGCCATGCTCCTCCGGCCGTGAAAAAAAAGAGCAGTAAAAGGACTACGCGCCGGCATGAAGCCAGCGCGCGTGAGAATGTACTACCAGGTTTGGTAGTTACCTGAGGTTTACTCAGCCTTGGTCCTTAGCCTTTAATTTAGCGACCTTTTCTTCCAGTGCTTTCACTAATGCTTTATACCCGCCATCGCCAAGTGTGGATTTGAAGTCCTGATGAAAGGTACGCACCATGCTGGTGCCTTCAATGCGGATATCATAGACCTGCCAGCCGCCATTAGTTTGATGCAACTTATAATCGACGGGCGTTTCACGTGTGCCATCCACAACAGTGGATTTAACCAGTGCTTTATCATTTTTTCTGATCGCATCAGCAAAGATTACTTTCTGTCCTTTATAATCACTTAAGCGGTTACCATATGAACGTTCCAGCAGATCTCGAAAAACCTCGGTGAAATGTAGCCGTTCAGCGTCACCCAGCTTTTTCCATGGCTTGCCCAGACTGCGCATGGCCATGTCACTGTAGTCAAAGCGCCCTTCTATCGCTTGGCGGATCGCATCACGGTCTTGGCTCGAAATAATCGTTTTATCTTCACGTGCATTGAGCGCCTCAATAATCTGGGTGATGGTGCTTTCTATCACACCTTTAGGATTACCATCACTCTCCGCCCATGCCGGCATAGAGAAAAGCATGCTGATGATCATGGTAAAAATTAATTGAATGTGTTTCATAATAACTCCTTGATTCTCTACTTACAGATTATTACAGGCTTAGACTACATCCAGGTTTTGGTGGCCCGAAGTGGAATCTTTACTCCTTACCGCTGAAAATATACTTACTGATCAAGTCTTCAATATTGATCGCAGATTCCGTTTCTTCAATTTCACTGCCGGGTTCAAGAGTTGTATCGTCCATGCCCTGCGTGATTCTGATGTAGCGATCACCAATAATTCCTTTGGTACGCACAGATGCGAATGCATCTTCAGTAATTTTTATACCTTCATTGATGCGTAGCACCATGGTCGCGTGATCATTATCCGTGAGTGTTACCGAGTTGATACGACCGATAGCCACACCTGCCATCATTACATCACTACCTTTGCGAACGCCGCCAGCATCATCAAAATTGGCAACAAGTTTATAACCTGATTCACCAATACCTCCGACTTGCCCCACTTTGATAGCCAACCAGCTAATAGCGAGTAGCCCGACAATCACAAAAACACCTACAGTCATTTCAACACGTCTATACGCTTGCATTTGATTCTCCAGTTACAGTTGAATATTCAAACTGTATAAATTCTTAAATTGCATCAATCTCATCATCGTCATTACAGGTAAAATGAGGTTAATATGTAATCAACAATGAGTACACTGACCGATGAAATGACCACAGCCTGAGTTGTTGCCTGAGCAACACCTTCAGTGGTCGGGGTCGAACGGTAGCCCATATAGGAACAGATCATGCCTATCAAAAAACCGAATACGACTGACTTGACCAATCCACCATAAATATCATGCATGCCGACTTTGGCGACCAACTCGGCAATATAGGCGCCGGGGTTCACTCCGAGCAACTCAACACCAACGATATAACCGGAACCAATCCCTACCACATCAAAGATGGCGACCAGTAGCGGTACGGCGATGATTACAGCCACAATACGTGGCAACAGAATGCGCCGTTTCGGATTTACTGCCATCATTTCCAGCGCATCGGTTTGCTCAGTAACACGCATAATACCAATTTCAGCGGTAATACTGGAACCAGCCCGCCCGATAATCATAAAAGCACCAAGCACAGGCCCGAGCTCCCTGATAATCGACATGCCGACACCTGCTCCAAGCAGTGATTCTGAACCAAATTTGGCCAAGGTGTAATAACCCTGTAGCGCCAATACCATGCCGGTGAAAGCGCCGGTAACAACAATAATGGCTAAGGAACCAACACCCAAAGCATAAAGTTGTAGTACAAAATGTTTGCCTTGCCATGGCTTGGAAAAAATAAGCCCTAAGGCATGAAAACCAAGCATGGTCGCATCGCCAAGCTTCTCCATGCCCGAGAGTGTGGAGCGCCCGAGACGGCCAAAAAAAATGGCTAATGCTGATTGTTGCACAAATGTCACATCACTCATGATTCTAATCTCACTGTGCCCGGTTTGTGGGTTAGGTCATCGACATAGGATGTTGTACTGCGTGAAAAAGGAATCGGGCCATCCGGCCGACCTTCCAAAAATTGTTGCACACGTTCATCATCGCTGTGTCTGATTTCATCAGGGGTTCCTTCAGCAATAATACGACCCTGCCACAACAGAATAACATTATCCGCCATAGACAGGCCTGCACCAACATCATGGGTAACAACAATAGATGTCATGCGATTTTTGGTTGATGTTTCCCGAATCAAAGTACTGATTACACCTGCTGATATAGGATCGAGACCGGATGTCGGTTCGTCAAAAAAGACGATTTTCGGATCCATCGCCATGGCACGCGCAAAGGCAACACGCTTGGCCATCCCACCAGATAACTCGGAAGGCATGAGATGCTCAAAGCCACGTAACCCGACCTGTTCAAGTTTCATGGATACCATCGTGCGAATAACCTCTTCATCCAGATCCGTATGCTCATGCAGCGGAAATGCCACATTGTCATAGACATTTAAGGAGTTCAGCAGGGCGGAGTACTGGAATAGCATGCCCATGCTTTCGCGCAGTTCATACAGACGATCATCAGTCATCGTACAGAGGTCTTCATCACCATACCAGATATGACCTGCAGTAGGCTTCTCTAATCCAGCCAACAGCCTGAGCAGGGTGGTTTTACCTGAACCTGAACCACCCATAATAACTGTAATAGCAGCATCACGCACATGTATATCTGTGGAAGATACTGCCGTAGTGGTTCCATATACTTTACTAAGTTTATCACCGCGAATCATGCCGAAAGCATAGCACAGCAAAACCGCTTTGCACTAGCATCCACCAAATACGTGGACTATGGTATATAAATACGGGACTGCAATTGTTGCCAGAGGCGTTCGCCAACGGGACCCATGGGCTCGTTGGCCCTTCTGAATAGATAGATATCGATCTTTAACGGATCGAGTTCTTTACCACAGAGAGGCAACAAGCTGCCATCAAACAACTCTTCTGCGACGCGGTGTTTAGGCATGCGCCCCCAGCCTGCACCGGATTGAATCATGCGTTTCTTCATGTCAAAATCGTTGACCAGCCACTGGTTGGCGCCTTCGAGAATACCTGCTGAGCGTCTGGGCTGATTGCGACTGGTGTCGCGCACCACCACTTGAACATACTGCTCCAGATCTGATGCGGTGATAGCTGGGTAACGGGTTGCCAGAGGGAAGTCAGGGGAGATCACTGCAATCATCTCTGTGGAAGTGAGACGCACCTCTTCGGTGTACGGCACTGGCATAAATCGCTCAGCAATGGCGAAATCAACATCTTTTTCTAATAAGCGTTCAAGCGTGCCACCCATATTTTCAACCTGCAAACTCATGCGTGTGGCGGGCGCTGTTTCAGAAATTTGTTTGATGACCTCCAACACCTCTTCTACCGGAGCAATCGCCCCAAGTGCAATAGAGACTTCAGTTTCGGCTCCTTTTGCAAAGTGTTTCGCAATACTGCTCATCTCATCCGAACGGGATAGAATACTTTTGGCTTTGCCGTAGAGCACCTGCCCTTCTGGCGTTAAGGCAGGACGATAAGAGCTGCGGTCAAACAGAGAGATCTCCAGTTCCTGTTCCAGGTTCTTTACCGCAATACTGATCGCCGACTGGCTGCGAAACAGGGAAATGGAGGCGGCATGAAAGCCACCTTGTTCGACCACCGCACACAAAGCACGCAACTGTTCCAACGTCATCATGAAAAACTATACGATTCGATTTGTTAATCAAGTCTATTGGTTTATTATACTTTTTTTCAATCATTCTACGCATCATAGTTCCCTCATCCAAAAAGAAGGTCACAAAGAGGAGGCTACAGAGAGTGTTACGCAATACATCAACATCATACGGCCTTATTGCCATCATTATGCACTGGCTGATGGCACTGATCATCTTCGGCATGTTCGGGCTTGGCTTGTGGATGGTGGAGCTCAACTATTACGACAGCTGGTATCACGATGCCCCCTACATCCATAAAGGCATCGGCATGTTACTGCTATTTGCTTTGATCTTTCGATGGGTTTGGAGGTTAAGCAATACACGTCCCAACCTGATGGGAGAAGCCTGGGAACAATGCATTGCTCTACTGGTTCACCGTAGTCACTACCTGCTGTTGTTTGGCATCACCATAACGGGCTATTTGATCCCTACCGCAGAAGGCGTCGGCATTGATCTATTCGGCCTGTTCACTGTGCCGGCTAGTTTTTCATTCACCAAAGAAGAAGCTGACCTGATCGGTCTGATTCACCTCTATATCGCATGGGCAGTCATAGCACTGGCGGCCGCACATGTGGGAGCAGCACTGAAACACCATTTTATCGATAAAGATACTACGTTAATGCGTATGTTAGGAAAAAAACAAGGAGATACACCATGAAACTTAAACAACTTTTACTATCGCTAATACTGGCACTGGGATTTACCGCCACAGCACAAGCCGCGGAAAATTATACATTTGATATCAAAGGCCAACACGCCTTTATCCAGTTCAAGGTAAAACATCTGGGTTACAGCTGGTTGATCGGTAACTTCAACACATTTACCGGCTCTTACACCTATGATGAAGCGCACCCTGCAAACAGCAGCGTAAGCACAGAAATTGATGTAGCTAGTATCGATTCCAACCATGCCGAACGTGATAAACATTTAAGAAGTGCTGATTTTTTTGATGTTGCCAACTATCCAAAGGCAAGCTTCACCAGCACAAGCTTTGAAGATAAGGGCAATGGCACTGCCGTACTGAAGGGTAAATTCACACTGCGTGGTGTAACTAAGGCAATATCATTTGATGTGAAACAGGTTGGTGCAGGTAAAGATCCATGGGGCGGGTTCCGTCGCGGTTTTGAAGGTTCAACCATGCTGCACCTCTCCGACTATAATATGAAAAAAGCTGCAATGCTCGGTCCGGTTGCTAACAACGTCGAACTCTTCTTCTCGATTGAGGGTGTTCGCCAATAGCAAGCACTGGCCTTGCCAGCGCGCGATAATCCAAACAGAAAAAAACTGGCCGGGGCCTCCTCCTCTCGCCCCGGCCTTATTCGTTATGCACAAATTATAAATAAAAGGAGTTAGATATGAGTGAAGCAACAATTGCAGCAAAAGAACCCGCCGTGCTTGAACTTGAGGCTGGTACATATTACTGGTGTAGCTGTGGTAAATCAGCCAATCAGCCATTTTGTGATGGCTCACATAAAGGCACGGCGTTTACCCCCGAGGTAATTGAAATCACTGAGAAAAAAACAGTTGCACTATGTCAGTGTAAGCAGACGAAAAATCCACCCTTCTGCGACGGCTCACATAACAACCTGTAACAACGCTTTCACCGCAAAGAGCGCAAAGATACGCAAAGGAAAAGCAAATTATATATAGCGTGCTGAATACATTCATGACATACGACTGCATGGAACATAAAGCGAGCACACAATGTATCGCCCCTTTTTTCGCTTATCCATTGTGCACTTTTGCAGTTGAAATTTATGTTGAACCAGCAACCAAAACATAATCTGGAGCGGACATTCCCATTTCTTAAGTATTTCCTTTGCGTCCTTTGCGATTCAAAAACATCAAGGAGTTCATATGGCACAACAACGGATAAATGTGCAGGCGCCGATTGAACGGTTGTTTGCCAAGCGCTGGAGCACGCGTGCCTTTGATGTAGCGAAGCCGGTTTCAGCCGAACAGGTGGCCAGCTGCCTGGAAGCTGCTCGCTGGGCGCCCTCCTGCTTTGGAGCGGAGCCGTGGCAATATCTTGTCGCTGACCGTTTCAATGATGCTGCCAGCTGGCAGTTGGTGCTGGACGCACTGGCACCGAAGAACCAGTTATGGGCAAAACATGCCCCTGTGCTGATTGTGACCACAACAGATCCGCTATTTTCCCATAATGGTAAGACCAACCGATGGGCAGAATATGATGCAGGTCAGGCCACCCAGTGCCTTTGCTTACAGGCAGAGTCACTGGGGCTTGCCAGCCACCAGATGGGCGGCTTTGATTCTGATGCCCTGAGTAGGGCACTCGCTATTCCTGAAAATTTACAGATCATGAGCATCACAGCCTTGGGTTATGCTGCAGACCTCTCAGCAATCGATGCAGATTTCCAGCCCATGGAAGCAGTCCCCAGAACGCGTAAGCCACTGACTGAAATCGTTCATAATGGCCGTTGGGGAACGACTTACCAGCCACCGACAGCAGCCGGCTGGGAAGCCAGTTATCAGGAAACATCAGTCGAACAACTACCATGGTTTTATCCTGAACTGGATGCTGACTTTGCCCGAACACTGGCAGATCGCAGCCTGAACAGAGGCACCGCTCTCGATCTTGGTTGCGGCCCGGGCACACAGGCGGTTGCACTGGCAAAGATGGGATTCAGCGTCACCGCCAGTGATGTCTCGAGCTCGGCCGTGGCATCTGCACGGGCGCTGGCCGAACAGGAACAGGCCGATATCCATTGTACGGTCGACAATGTGTTGGACAGCCAACTCAACGGCACCTTTGATCTGATTATTGATCGCGGTGTCTTCCACTGCTTCCCGAATCCGAATGACCAACAAGCTTATCTGAACAGTATTGCACAACTATTAGCACCGGACAGCCTGTTGCTGCTCAAATGTTTTCACAAGGATGAAACCAGCGAGATGGGGCCTCCCTGCCGATATAACGAAGCAGATATCCACCGTTTATTCGCCGATGGTTTTGAACTGATCGGGTCACGCGACAGCTGCTTTGGCTCGCCGGACTGCGAAGAGTCCCCCAAAGCCCTGTTTTCTATTTTAAGAAAAACCTGAGTTTTCAAACTTATTGCCTATCAGATTTTCCTCTGCGTCCTCTGTGGCAAATATTTTTAAGGAGTGTGTATGACAAGTTTATTTTCGACCGTTCAAATGGGGTCGTTAACTCTAGGCAATCGCATGGCGATGGCGCCAATGACACGCAACCGCGCACCGGGTGGCACGCCTACTCCACTGATGGCTGAATATTATCAACAGCGTGCCAGTGCCGGATTGATCATCACCGAAGGTGCTCAAGTTTCTGAGCAAGGCGTCGGTTATCCGGCCACGCCGGGCATCTATAGCGAGGAGCAGATTGCCGGCTGGAAGGCTGTCACCGATGCCGTGCATGCAAAGGGTGGCCATATCATTGTGCAATTATGGCATTGCGGGCGTGTATCGCACCCTGATTTTCACCAGGGCGAAGCGTCTGTCGCGCCATCTGCTATCCAGCCGGAAGGTCAGGCATTTACCTATGAAGGGTTGAAAGATTTCATCACCCCTAGAGCACTGGATCTATCAGAAATTCCCGGCATCATCGAGCAGTACCGTCTTGCCGCAGCCTGCGCTGTGCAGGCTGGATTTGATGGTGTGGAAATCCATTCAGCCAATGGCTATTTGTTGGATCAGTTCTTACGTGACGGCAGCAATCACCGCATCGATGCTTACGGTGGTTCCATTGAAAATCGCGCCCGTTTGTTACTGGAAGTCACTACGGCCGTATGCAATGAAGTCGGCGCAGACAGAGTGGGTGTCCGCATTTCACCTATCAATGCCTTCAACGATATGCAGGACTCCGCACCGCAAGCACTGTTCAATCATGTCGCCACTGCACTCTCTGCTCTCAAACCAGCCTTTCTGCATGTGGTTGAGGTTTCGATGACAGGTGCAACAGACAGCAGTGTCGATATGCAACAGATCAGACAACATTTTGATGGCCTCTATATTGCCAACGGTGGTTACGACAGGAAACGCGGCAATACAGTTATTGCAGATGGCGATGCCGACATTGTGGCCTACGGCATCCCCTTCCTGGCCAATCCGGATCTACCCGAACGGTTTATGCAGGATGCAGCACTCAATGACGCCGATCAGGCAACATTTTACGGCGGTGATGAGCATGGTTACACCGATTATCCAATATTGGAGACAATATAATGGGCCTGCTTGTCAATGGTACATGGACCGATCAATGGTATGACACCAAAAGCACAGGAGGTCGATTTGAACGCAAGGCTGCACAATTCCGTAACTGGCTGACTGCTGATGGTTCAGCAGGCCCCGCAGGTAAGGCTGGTTTTAAGGCTGCACCAAATCGCTATCATCTCTATGTTTCCATGGCCTGTCCGTGGGCACACCGCACGCTCATTTTCCGCAAACTGAAAGGGCTGGAAGAGCTAATTCCCGTGAGCATTGTTCACCCGCACATGCTGGATCAAGGCTGGCAGTTCGATCCAGCCGAGCCATTGTATGGATTTAAGCATGCGCATCAGTTATATAGTAAGGCCGATGCAAGCTACACAGGGCGGGTGACTGTGCCGATTTTGTGGGATAAACAGCAGCAAACGATTGTCTCCAATGAATCGGCCGAAATTATCCGCATGTTTAATTCTGCCTTCAACATGCTTACCGGCAATATGGATGATTATTATCCGGATGCATTGCATGATGAGATCAACAAGGTTAACGATTTTGTTTACAGTGATGTCAACAACGGTGTCTATAAATGTGGCTTTGCCACGGCACAAGAGCCTTATGAAGAGGCGTTTGACAGCCTGTTTGCCGGACTCGATAAACTGGAAAAGAGATTATCCGGACAGCGCTATTTAGTTGGCAATCAGATCACAGAAGCCGATTGGCGCTTGTTCACGACCCTGGTTCGGTTTGATGCCGTCTATGTCGGCCACTTCAAGTGTAACCGGAATCGCATCTGCGACATGCCAAATTTATGGGGCTATTTGCGCGATCTATATCAGCAGCAGGGCATCGCAGGGACAGTAAATTTCGAACATATTAAGCATCACTATTACTATAGTCATGAGTCCATTAACCCGACCCGTATTGTACCGAAAGGGCCCGACTTGGATTTTGATTCTCTAAATCATCGGGATTCACTTTAAGATTGCTGAAGGTGCACCTAATCTTTCAGAGCCCCGTATAACGCATATCAACTCAGTCTTGAAAAAGAGGTTTAGCATGAGCATTACGATTCAATCTGCGATTACAGTACCCGAAGGTGATGGTGTGACCGTCAAGCGACTAATGCCTGTGGCAGGATTGCGTAACTTCGATCCATTCGTGTTGTGGGATCATTTTGATATTTCAGGGGGTGGTTTTCCTAATCACCCGCACCGGGGTTTCGAGGCCATCACCTACCTTTTCGATGGTGGCATGAAACATACCGACACGCTTGGTAATCGGGGCACGGTAAGTGCCGGTGGAGCGCAACGCTTTACAGCCGGTCGCGGCATTGTGCATTCAGAATTTCCAGATGAGCGTGCACATGGCATTCAACTATGGATTAATCTCCCCAAACGGTTGAAATCGATTGAACCTGATTATCAGCAACTGCAATCAGAAATGATCCCCGAAAGTCGGAAAAATGGCGTTACGATCAGGACTATTGTTGATGCAGGGAGAGCCATTCGTTTACACTTGGACGTTGAGTATTTTGATATAATCATGGATGCAGAGTCTTCATATACGCGCAAGCTGGTCACCGGATATCGCGGTTTTATCTATGTTGTGCATGGCAGTGCAGAGATCAATGGGAACAGTGTTGTCAGTGGTGATGCTGCCTTTATCGAAGATGCTGCACAGGTGGAACTGCAATCTACCAATGGTGCTCGCTTGATGTGGTGTTTCGGGCAGCCTCATCATGAAACAATCTATCAGCGCGGCCCATATGTCGATTAACAGTCGCACACGCTCCAACGCATAAATTCACGTGATTCAATGCGTTTCGGATGATTGAAGAAGCTTTCGGTATCCGACTGTTCGATAAGTTTTCCATCACACATAAACAGAATGTGATTGCTGATGCGACGTGCCTGATCAAGGTCATGGCTGACCCACAACAACGGCATGGATTTACCCAGTTCCATCATTGATCGTTCAATAATATCTCGCGAACGGGGATCAAGGGCGGATGTCGGTTCATCAAGCATCAACATGTCGGGCTTGAGGATCAATGCTCTGGCCAGACATAGGCGCTGCTGTTGGCCAACCGACAAATGCTCAGCAGGCTCTCCCAGTCGATGCTCAACTTCTTGCCAGAGTGCCGCCTGTTTAAGCGCTTCGTGAATCTCTTCATCGGCAATAGCGCGGCGCTGCTGACGCGATAAACCGAAAATGACATTATCCCGTATTGAGCAGGGAAAAACAGCTGGCTTTTGGCCAATAAGGCCGATTTGGCGTCTGAGCAGATCGGTATCCCGATTGAGAATGGATTGGCCGCCCCAAGTAATGTCACCCTGCCACTGTTCATACAGGCGGTTTAAGCAACGCAAAAGGGTGCTTTTCCCTGCTCCGGAAGGCCCGATAAGCGCAGTAATGCCGGTGGCGGGCAGCGTTGTACTGAGCTTGGAAAGAATTGCCCTGCCTTCAAGCTGCAAAGAGAGGTGATCAATGCAGAGTCTGCTTGCCTCTACCTCAATTTTATTCACTGGCTTCACTACCGTTTCTATACTGTTTAGTTGTTGATGCATGGCTATGATATCCTGTGGTGTTGATCGATTCGTCGTAAAAGCAGTGCTGTCAGGCTGAACAACAAGACCAGCGTAATAAGCAGCGTAGCTGCCCCCCAGGCAATGCTGACTACGTGTGCATTGCCGCCTTCCTGGGCCAGGTAGAAGATGTGTGTTTGCAGAGTAGTGACAGGTTCAAATATGGAGCTCGGCCACAACACGCCCGAAAAAACTGTTGCTGTGAATAATATAGGTGCGGTTTCAGATAGTGCGCGAGCCATGCCGAGCAGTTGGCCTGTGAGCATAGTAGGCCATGCCAGCGGAGCCCACACCCGGCAAATCAATTGCATATCGTTCAATCCAAGTGAGCGGGCTGATTCCGTCTGCTCAACTGAAATTGCTTTAAGAGCATGTAAGGCATTGAGCACCAACAGAGGCAAAATAATCATTGCTAAGATAATCATCCCTGCCAAAAGCGAAATCCCCAAATGCAGCAGATGAACGAAGACAAACAAACCAAACAGACCATAGACAATAGGAGGGATAGACTGGAGCAGATGCAATAGGGTGAAGATCGTTCGTTGTGTGTTGTGATTGGCATAGAGGTTAAAAAACAGAGCCAAGCCCAGTGCTACGGGAGCCGCAAGCACGTTGGCTCCGAGCATCAATAGCAATGATCCCCATATTTGACCAAACATACCATGTTCAAGCCCGAATCCAGTCACACCTTCACCACTGAGTGTTTGCCAATTGAGGACAGGTAGGCCTTGCCATAAAATATAAACAAGGCAGATGGTAGGTAGAACCAGAGCAGGCAAAGAAATCAGTATAAGCAATCCTTTTACCCTGTATTGCTTCAATACTTTCCAAAACATCATGCTTTAACGACTCTGGTATGGGCAAACAACGAAATACTCAGCCCGATAAGTGCCAATAACAGACCACAAGCCATCAGTGCGGAAAAATGGATAGAGCCGAATGCAGCCTCTCCGATTTCACGGCCGATGCGCGAGGTTAAGGTCTGGGCAGGTTGCAGAATGTTCATGATCGGTTCCGGCATGCGATCAAGTGAACCAACCACTAGCATTACAGCCATCGTTTCTCCAAGTGCCCTCCCCATTGCCAACAGAATGCCGCCCCGAATAGCTGGCCAAGCTTGTGGCAACAGGACGCGAAAAAGCAGTGCCTCCCAACTCAGTCCGAGACTCATCCCTGCTTCGCGTTGAGTGTTCGACACCAGCCTTAAAGCATCCATGCTCATCAAGGTAATCAGAGGTAAAATCATTAACGCCAGAATCAAGCCAGCAGCCAGCAGGCTATGCCCACTCAATAGATCAAATGAAGACTGAAGTAGAGGCAGTAGTAACCACAGCCCAATCAAACCGTAAACAATAGAAGGGATAGCAGCCAACACTTCCATACCCATACGCGTAGCCGATGCCAGTGAAGAAGAGACCAATTCTGTAGTTACAATGGCGGTGGCAACACCGCATGGAATAGCTATAAATAGCGCAATCAAGATTGCCCATGTTGAACCGATAATGGCAGGTAACATGCCAAATAGCATTTCATAGGGAAACCATTCCGTGCCCGTTAACACCTTGATGCCGGCGGATGCCCAGAATGGCGCTGATGCCTGCACCAGAAAGAACGGCACCGCCAGTACAAGTAAGGCTATGAAGCTTGTTATCAGATACAGACCCGGTTTAAGTAGAATCATATTATAGCGCCATTAATGAATAGGCAGATACCCGACTTTTTTAACAATCCCCTGCCCTTTTTCAGAGAGTAAGAACTGCACAAATGCACGGGCGGCTGGAGATGCGTCTTTGGCAATGAGAATATGCAAACCACGGCTAATAGGATAGTGGCCGTTACGAATCTGCTCTAGTGTTGGACTGATCGCTACACCATCCATATCAATCGCAATCCCACGTACCCGATCATTTAGCCATGCATTGGATAGCATACCGATCGCCTGGTGACTGCGTGCGACGATGGCCTGTTCTTCATTATTCGAACCCGAAATTAATGATGCGCCCGGCGCGCGAGCGTGGGCATTGCCGAGTACGGCCTCGGCAAAGACATGCCTGGTGCCACGACTGGCTTCTTTATCGATAGCGAGAATCTGTGCATCCGGCCCGCCCAGCTGTTTCCAGTTTGTGATCTGACCACGATAAATACGTGCAATCTGAGCCAGAGACAGATGTGTCACACCCCCCAGATAAACTTCTTTCGATACCACAACAGCAACCGCATCACGGGCAATAACGATATTATCCACCCACTCATTCAGTTTAGCCTGCTCTTCAGGGCTAGTGTTGCGAGAAGCCATGCCGATCTGTGCGGTATGTTGAATCATGGCCGCAATTCCAACGCCGGAGCCACCGCCTGAAACGGTGATCGAGATATCTGGATGAGCCTTGTAAAAGGCTGTTGCTGCCTCTGATACGACGGGCATGACCGTGGTTGACCCCATGGCATGCAGTGTTTCATGCGCATAGATCGGTGTGATCGAAATAACTGCGGCTATAGCGCAGGCAATAATCGATAGGATATTCTTGTGCTTCATAAGAGATAATCTCCTGATATATCTGCCTAAGTCGCTGCATTGATCAAAACATTACAGAATCAACATGACAAATGCGTGTGCATGTGAGTAAAGAGGCAATGCGCTCACTTTAAAGGCGCATCCGGAATATCCATTGTGAGATGTCGATTAGGACTCCCGAGATTCATGTCGCCTTAATCTCTTACAACATCCGTTTCGCATGCATACAAGAGATGGTTAGAGTCGCCGAAAGCGTACCGGGAGAAGGCATGATTCAAAAACTGAAACAGATGTGGAAAAAAGCAGCAGAGAGCCCACAAGAAGAGCGGAAACACGATGTATCGCTGGCGGTCGCCGCCCTGATGGTGGAAATCATGCGTATGGATGAGAAGCTACAGGATGTTGAGCGCAGTGAAATCATCAAACATCTGGAAAAGCGTTTTGCCTTGAGCCATGCAGAGATTCATGTCTTGATTGAGCAGGCATCACAACATGTCGAAGATGCTCTGGATATGCACCAGTTTACATCCGTCGTGGTAAAGGGCTTTAACACCACTGAGCGCATTGATATTCTGGCAGAGCTGTGGGCTGTGGCGCTGGCCGATGGTCAAGTTGATCCCTATGAAGAGCAGCTAATTCGCCGTGTGGCTGACCTGCTAGGCCTGCATCATTCACAATTCATCCAGGCAAAAATTGCAGCAGGTATTACATGAAGGCTTCTTGGATCAAACAAGCATTCGACATCCAATAAACTCTTGGAGCGTAACCATTACAGAGATTTATCCGTAATGGTTACGGCTTGGTCAGGCCCAGTCGTATAGCAGCTAGAGTAGCTTCCGAGCGAGAGGAGACTTCCAACTTACGGTAACAGGATTTCAGATATTCGCGGGCCGTATGTTGGCTGATATCCAGCAGCCCGGCAGCTTCAGCTGTAGTGTAACCTTTGGACACAATACGCAGCACATCTTCTTCGCGATTGCTTAAAGGAATTTCGGGCTTATTTTGTCCTGGGTGATGGAACAATTGTAACAGTTTTCGAGCAATGGCTGGGGATACCGGAGGGTCACCGGAGACTGCCCGTTCGAGCATGACCGCAATCTCTTCAGTCGGATGATCTTTGAGAATGTAGCCCTGAATCCCAAAACGGAGGGCCGGGAAGAGATATTCATCTTCATCATGAATGGTAGAGACAATGGTAATCATATCTTTGTGCCTGAGGGCAGGGTCCATAAGCAGATCCAGGCCATTACCATCAGGCAAGCCCAGATCACATAGAAACAGGTTAAAAGGCGTAGATGAGAGAGCCTCACGCGCCGCAGCTAGAGAAGCAG
>JAUZQJ010000024.1 GCA_030951045.1 Mariprofundus sp. | reverse complement strand
CCGGTAGCTCAACAGAATCGATATTTTCCCAGACAGTTGACTCCATTAGCCCTGATGCTTCAAGCTGCCTCTTCAGTTGAGGAGTCTGAAGTAAATCATAAAGTCCCGGCGGCAAAGCGATCGTCATAACGTCACTACAGTTTGCATCAATTCTCCCCTTGAGCGGTCAGCTTAGACCAACAACTCAATTATTTCATCTGGTAGATCGGTCAAGAGGCGGTACGTGCATAGTGAACCCCTGTTTTGTATGCGCGGGGTCAGGGCTCGTTTCGCGTATTTACATCAGGATATCCGGCAAAAGCCATGCGTTTTATTTCGTGTCGGTGCCAGGCATGACTTATTGAGTTGTTTGAAAACTATCTGTTGCATAAACATCATCCTTAACTCGTCTTTTCTGCGCCGGGTACAAAGTCCCGGCAATGGCGATCTAGCTGAAAGACGATTTGTTTGATTAGTTGTGGACTTAGCTCGGTCTGGCCATTCTTTGGCCGCGCTAGAGACTCAGGCTTTTTTGGATTAGTTACAATCACGTCGGATCGACCCTTTAGTTCCAAAAACCAACCTGGAATGGCAACTACAGGCTGCACCCCAGAGCTTTGGATAAACGTAAAGCCATTTCGGGGCAGATATTACTTTTGCCAGTGACCAGCCGGTTGAATGTGGATGGTGATACAGGCCAGCGCCATTGCACCGCTTGAATATCCGCTCCGATTTCCTTGCGTTGCTTTGCTTCCAGCTTTAATGCCTGCGGGCATTAAGCATATCAGGTCACCACAGTTACGATGATTGCTCACTACTAACCGGGTCACCGCTGTTTTTCTGATCGCCTTTTATCCACGTTCCGTTGCACCGAGCTATGGACTTTTTTTCGTACCTTCATCGTTTTTCGCACCAGAGCAACTACGGCAAAAAGTGCAAAACCTATCGTCAGATAGAGCGACAAGCCCTCCGCGGTGTGCACAATATCATTATAGATTGGCAGACCCTCTGGACTCTTCTCAGGTGGATAAATCTGCTTAGTGATATTGGGTGCAAAAAAAGCTGCATCCGCTAATACAGCACCTACCCACCAGGGCAGGGTAAGTAAAACAGCATCCAACACGGATGTACTTTTTTCCTGAGCCATATCGCTTACTCCCGAAATGCACGCACTGCTTCTCTTAGCATAGACGGTAGAGTTCGCGAATTAAATCCACTTTATTTTTATGGCATTCATCTTGTGCAGAATCAGCTTAAAGCTCAGGTTTTGGAATTTCCCGGTAGGTAATAATCGGATTATGGCAGATTGGGCATTTATTTTCAGGCATTTCAGTAACTGTCGCACCACAGACATCATTCACATAATAATGGGTGGGGTTTTTGCGGAAATATTTCAGCAACATGCCGAAAAACAGACCTGTACCACCCTTGATTTCCTTTATTAATGCCCGATGTTGCTTTTCGGCTTGCCAGGCAAATTCGATGTTTCGGATCGCTTCGGCATGGCCCTCAGGCTTAATGCGCTTAAGAAACAGTGGGTACTCTTTATCAATTTCACTTAACTCCACTTCAGTGGCGAATTTCAGGTTGTCCTTGGTTTTGGATGCATTGATCGCGCTCAAATCAACCTCGCCCGGAACAACATCCATCAATGACAATAGATATTTAAAACTTTTGGCATGCACCGCTTCCGACGCAGCCATCGCGGACAACAGATGGGCGATATTGTCATGCCCTTCAACAAGCGCTGCCTTGGTATAAAGTTGATAGCGGTAGCCAGCTTTGACTTCACTGGCATAGAGAATCGATAATACAGCAATGGTTTCCGGATATTGAAGCGCCTCTTTTTCGGCAGATTGTGCAATGGGTGAATTGCCGAAACCGGCAACCAATGCAATAAGAATATACGCCCGGAAAGTGGCGCAATATTTGGCACTACCCATGAAAAAAAAGATACACCCGTTTTCTGATTAATGCATCACATTAAAACATTATTTTGGATCAACATCCGCATAAATGATGATACCCGCTTCTTTATTTTCATAAATAGCGATCCAGGCATTCACACCATAATTGGCTTCGGAGAGTACCGCTGATTTAACAACCGCCCGTACTTTACGTGTACCATCTGCCTCACCATACATCATATTGCACAGACCAGAGATAGAATAAAACTCTGAATCTTCATCGGAAAGATTGCTGAAACTGAATGTGCAGTTCAGACCGTCATTAGAGAGATGGTCACCAACCATACGAAGCGCATCTTCCTGAATATTCAGTACGTCGCCATCCTTGATGACAGGCGTGCGATTCAGAAATATCACATTCGCTTTGCCTTCAAAGGCCTGAAACAGTTGTGCATATGTCCCAGTAATCAAATGTTCAAATGTAAAATTTTTATCACGGGATTCAAAAGCGACAATGTTCAGACGCACCGCATCATGCACAATACCACCGCTATCTTCATCGTCATCATCTTCATTACTACCCAACAGAACACCGCCTGAAGCAGCTGCAAAAGCTGTGTAAGAGAGCGAACTGCTAAGACCAAACAGCAGTAATATAGTCATCATACATTTAAACATCGATTGAATCACATCATCCTCACAAAACAAAGTAGAGGATCATTTCATCCTCTGAACACAATAATTAACGCGTCAATGTGACATTCAGATGGCAACAATAAGTCATCTACAAGTCAGTCAACATCCGTCGCATGGCCATTTTCAAAATAAAAACAGATGCGCCACTGTTGATTGATGCGGATACTCCATTGACTGTTTCGATCCCCGGATAACTTTTCAAGTCTATTACCCGGTGGTGATCGTAAATCAAGAATATCCGTGGCCGAATCACAAACCTACAGAACAGTAGATTTGGACAGCGAATAGCCGCCCAAAGGGTGAGGCACATGGATGTGCCGAATCACAATCCGGCAGGAGAGCCGGATTGGACGAGCTTCAGCTCGCCCGCAGGGTGAAGGGCAGGAGCCCTGAATCAAAAGAGCTTAACTTTCAAACAAACGCGCCGACAACCATTGAATTTTTAGCATAAAAAAAGCCCCACCTGAGCGTTAGCTCAAAGGTGGGGCTTTGTGTAAAATTCCTGGCATCGACCTACTCTCCCGTAGCGAACGCTACAGTACCATCGGCGCAAAAGAGCTTAGCTTCTGAGTTCGGGATGGGATC
>JAUZQJ010000023.1 GCA_030951045.1 Mariprofundus sp. | reverse complement strand
GCAAAGAAAACAGTAACACCATTAACGCCTCCTGCAGCTATATCAATTTTACCATCACCATTAAGGTCGGCGGATACAGTATTATAATTGGCATCAAAACTAGAAGTTAAGTTTTTAGCTACATTAAAACCCGCAAAAGGGACAGGTCTTACAACAGTCGCATTGACGATAATCGTCCGTGTAACTTGCGCTGGCGCTACAATTCCTGCTTTGACCACATCGTAGGTGATGGTAAATGTTCCGGCTGCGGTGGTATCTACAAAGGTGCCGCCTTTAACAATCGAGACATCGAGATCACCCGGATTCAGGTCTGTGCTGGTTGCGCCCGGATCGGTAAAGACATCGCCCACAGCCAAGGTTACTGAGGCAGCTCCTTTTAAGCTCAGTGTTGGTGGCGTGGTATCCTGCACCACAATGTTTTGTGTAGCGGTTGATTGATTGTTATTGGCATCGGTGGCAGTCCATGTCACCACCGTGGTGCCGAGAGGGAAAGAAGTGCCGGTTGTTGTTAGACCCAATAGATCAGTAGAAGTCACAACCGGGGCATCATTGGTCAGCGTCACAGTAAAAGTATCAGTCGCTGTTGGCGGTGTTAAAAACAGCGCTGTGTTTGTGCCTCTTGCTTCAACCGTTGCCACTGGAGTCAAAGCGCCAATCACAGGTGCAATAGTATCTGCTACAATCACACTGCGAGAGACTTGAGTAGCAGCATTGCCCGAGGCATCACTAACGTTGTAGGTCACGGTATATGTGCCTGCAACATTAATATTCACTGGATTGCTTACGGTCACAGCTGTAAGAGCATTATCAAAACTATCCGCTGCAGTTGCACCCTGATCGGCATAAGCCGTACCTGCTTCATGGTTGATGGTCGCTGCACCAGTTAAGGTGATTACTGGTGGAGTGGTATCAGCCACAATCACACTGCGTGAAACTTGAGTAGCAGCATTGCCCGATGCATCACTAACGTTGTAGGTCACTGAATATGTACCTGCAACATTTACATCCACAGGGTTACTTACGGTCACAGCTGCAAGAGCCGCATCAAAATTATCCACTGCAGTTGCACCCAGATCGGTATAAGCCGTACCTGCTTCATGGTTGATGGTTGCTGCACCGGTTAAGGTGATCACTGGTGGAGTATGATCCATAGCGGTAGTGGTGACTTGCGTGGTGGCATCTACTGCGCCATTGGTGGTGGTGTCATTAGGGGTAACGGTAAAGTTGGTGACTGTTGTATTACCGACAGCCACCTGATTGATGGTTGGAGTAAAGGTAATTGCCTGCAGGTTAGATTGAGCCGTTGCGATTACAGCAGAATCAACTGTGTAATTACCTGCTGTGCCGGAGATGCCAGTTCCACTCAGGGTACCATTGGCAGCTGTATATGTGATGTTTACCGAGAGCATATCGCCATCAGCATCCGCAAGCGTTACACCGGCAAACGGGGCAGTAGTGGCGTTATCATTGATTGCACCTGCAGTGACAAAAGCACCACCCAGTGCAGGCGCATTGTTGGCACCATTGATGACCGCCTGGAAGAAGTTATCGTTATTCGGGATACCTGTACCCGCATTGTATTGCATGCCGCCGACATAGTTATTGGCATCATAAACAGGAAAATAGCCTGTGGCGGTAATATCTAAGGTATAGACCTGTCCACTGGTGACAGCTACCGCCGCATCCAACGGCACAGCCTGATAGGCATAGGACTGCACAACAGCGGCTGTAACAGCCGTGTTATTTAATACAGCAATGGTTTGTGTATGTAAAAGCGCACCGGCAGTGCCTTCACCGCTATAGATTTTGAGAGTGGCACCAGTAGATGCGACAGAGGAAGCGATATTGATACTGGCTAGTGTACCTGTTCTTGGAGCGGTAAAAGATTGCCCCATTTGATTGCCGGTATCGGAGAAGGTAGTTCCGGTTAAGGCGGGTGAATTTTCAACATTCGCATTTCGGGCTATGGAAGTCGCAGTAACTTGCGTAGTCGCATTGGCTGCGCCATTGATGGTGCCGTCATTGGGAGTAAGGGTGAATGTTGTGGCCACCGTCAATCCTGTAGTGACCTGGCCAGCAGTTGGTGTGAACACTGCGGCCTGAAGATTGGTTTGTGCGGTTGCCTGCGTGGCGGCGGTTACAGTGTACGAACCTGCGCTGCCGGTAATGCCCGTGCCTGCCAATGTGCCGTTCAGAGCAGTAAAGCTGATCGCAACTGAGATCTGATCGCCTGCATTGGCATCGCTGACGGTCACCTGAGCGAACGGGGTGATCGTGACATTATCATTAACTGCACCATTGGTGGTGAAGGTGCCACCCAGCACAGGCGCTGCATTGGCGGCTCCGGTGGTGGTTAAAGCGGCGCTGGCCGGATTGGCCTGCAGGTTAAAAGCCAAATCATCGGCTACAAAGTATGCGGTGTAAGCAGTGCCTATCGTCAGCCCGGTCATATTCATGACTGTATTGGTGAATGCCTGCATACCAACAACACCGTTGGCAACAATAGTCGTCACACCAGGATAAGGAACCTGCGCCTTCACCTGTGCGGCGGTGGGTGCTGTAGAGCCTGTTGCCACAACAATATAAAAACCATTACCCATTTCGTTGGTTTGGGCCGTGAAATCAGCTGTGGTATTGGCGATATTCGATATGACCGGCGTGATTTGATTGACTGGAGGGGTGGTGTCTACGAAACCGCCACCGCCACAGGCTGGTGGACAGACCGCCGAGGCGATGTTCGCACCTGAAAAAAGAATGATCGTCAATAAGATGAGTTTTTGAAAGTGGCGCATAGGGTCTCCAATACATGAAAATGAACAGTATTATTTTTTAGGCGGCAGACCCTATAGCCAGCCGATTAAATTACCCTCCCCCCAATTGGGGGTATTGCTGATTGGTTAAATACGTTGCATTTTTCCCCGAGTTTATCATTTATTGGTTTATAGCCATCACAATGCACAGTCCCTGACTTATGAGAGGAGCCCGAGTGACCAACGGCAAAGAAGAAACTAATGCAGCTACGGAACAGCACCTTCATGCGATGATGACCGCCTTTGCGTTATCCAGACAAGAAGCGCGCCTTACACTTGGGCTTGTTTCAGGATTATCACTCAAAGTGAGCGCTCAGACCATCGGCGTTCGCTACGAAACCGCTCGGGGATACTTGAAATCCATTTTTGCCAAAACTGACTGCAACAGCCAGACAGCCTTGCTTCTCAAAACCCATCGCGACCTGGATATCAGGCTGTAAAATAAGGGCTAATTACTACTGCACACATTCGGGGAGACTACCGTTTACAGTGGTAGGCCCTGCTTATGATTTAAGTGGATCCCCGATAGAAGCATTCGGGGAGGACGGATTGGGAGGCATTTGGAAAATATAATGAAACACTGGTTTTTTTAATGCGATTGCCCTGTGACATCTTTTTGCCTCTCTTGACGAAAAGTACGCTATCGCGTACGCTCTATCATTTCGGAGGTTAATCATGCAGATCTACAATGCCACAGAAGCGCGTTCAAGCCTATATCAACTCATTGATCAAACAGCACGTTCTCATGATCCTATTGTCATTACAGGAAAGCGGAATAATGCTGTTTTATTATCTGAAGACGATTGGTCTGCAATCCATGAAACCTTATATCTTCTTTCTATACCGGACATGAGAGAATCTATTCGTGAAGGCTTGGCTGACGAGCTGTCAAAATGCT
>JAUZQJ010000022.1 GCA_030951045.1 Mariprofundus sp. | reverse complement strand
GGTGATTCGGTAGCTTGCAATGGTTGCTGCCTGACCATTACTGCTTTTCCGGGCAATAGAACGTTTGCGGCAACCTTGTCGTTAGAGACTTTGCAACTGACGACGTTTGCGGATGCTTGTGAGAATGATGCTGTGAATCTTGAACCTGCTTTGTGTATGGGTGATGCTCTCGGTGGACATATGGTGACAGGACATGTGGATGGTACCGGTTTGGTTCAGCCTGTGCGCGAGGTTGGCGAACATCGTGAATTTAGTTTTACATTGCCGGATGCTTTAGCCCGTTATGTGGTGGTGAAAGGTTCGGTTTGCATTAATGGTGTTAGCCTTACCGTGAACAAGGTGGGCAGGAATGACTTTACCGTGAACCTGATTCCTCATACCTTGTCGCACACAAATTTGGGTGCCTTGAAAGCGGGTGCTATAGTAAACATCGAAACCGATATGTATGGTCGTTATGTTGAACGACTGATGCAGTTCCCAACGGAGACATAATGACTTTGGCAACAACTGAAGAACTGCTTGACGAGCTGCGCATTGGCCGCATGATTATTCTGGCCGATGATGAAGATCGCGAGAATGAAGGTGATCTGGTGATGGCTGCGGAATGGGTGACTCCCGAAGCGATTAATTTTATGGCAACCCATGGGCGTGGCCTGATCTGTCTGGCCATGACGCAGGAGCAGACCGATCAACTGGATCTGCCGTTGATGGTCGCCAATACCAATTCCAAATTTAAAACCAATTTCACTATCTCTATTGAAGCGGCTGAGGGTGTAACCACAGGTATTTCGGCCTATGATCGAGCTCATACGGTACGTGCTGCTATTAAGGATAATGCAAAACCGGGCGATATTCATACTCCGGGACATGTCTTCCCGCTGGTTGGGCGTGATGGCGGTTTGCTGGTGCGCGCTGGCCACACCGAAGCCAGTATTGATTTGGCTCGCATGGCCGGTTTGAAGCCTGCCGGTGTGATTTGTGAGATTATGAACGATGATGGTTCCATGGCGCGTATGCCTGAGTTGAAACTGTTTGCCAAAAAACATGGTTTGAAAGTGGGTTCAATTGCAGATGTGATCAGTCATCGCTTGAAACATGATTCGCTGGTGAAACGTGAAGTGGAAGTACATATGCCGACCGAATTCGGTGAATTTCGTCTGATTGGTTACACCAATGCAGTGGATCAGGCCGAACATGTGGCTTTAGTGATGGGTAATCCTGAAGCCGATAAGCCGTGTCTGGTGCGTGTGCATTCTGAATGTTTGACCGGTGATGTGTTTACTTCACGCCGTTGTGATTGCGGATCGCAGCTACATGCAGCTATGCGACAGGTAGCTGAAGCGGGTGAAGGTGTGATTCTTTATTTGCGTCAGGAAGGGCGCGGTATTGGCCTGTTGAACAAACTGCGTGCTTATGCGTTGCAGGATGTGGGGCACGATACGGTTGAAGCGAATGAGAAGCTTGGATTCAAAGCCGATTTGCGCGATTATGGTATTGGAGCACAAATTTTGCGTGATCTGGGGCTGCGTCGGTTGAAACTCTTAACCAATAATCCCAAGAAAATTATTGCGCTGGATGGTTATGGTCTGGAAGTGAGTGAACGTGTGCAGCTTGAAGTGAATGAGCATGAAGATAATGTCGCATATCTGACTACCAAACGTGATAAAATGGGACATCTATTGAATATGAAAGGTGAAAAGTCATGAGCTTAGACGCACCGCATTTGGCAGGAAACGTTGATGCAGCCGGTTTAAAGGTTGGCATCGTAGCGAGCAGATTTAATGCAGATATTACCGAAGCTCTGTTAGCCGGAGCAGTATCAGCATTGAAAGAGCACGGTTGTGCAGAATCTGACATTGTGATTTCGCATGTGCCGGGAGCGTTTGAAATTGGCACGATTGCGACAAAGATGGCAAATAGCGGTCGGTTTGATGCGGTAGTATGTTTAGGCTGCGTGATTCGTGGTGATACAGCACATTTTGATTATGTATGTCAGGGTGCGATGGATGCGATTGGAAAAGTCGCGCAGCGCGGTGATATCGGTGTCGGCAACGGCGTATTAACGGTGGAGACGCATGAGCAGGCACTGGAACGCGTTGGTGGTGCGCATGGGCATAAAGGTGAAGAAGCAGCCTTAACGGCTGTTGAAGTTGTCAGACAGTTACAATGGATTGACCAGATAGCTATTGATCAGGCTTTGGAGGCATAATGGCAAATCGTCACATGGCGCGCGAATCGGCGCTGGAAACACTTTATGCATGGGGCACTGCCGAGCAGGACGGTGGTATGATCCCTGATCTGATCGCCAGCCGACTGCAGCATGAAGAGCGTGCAGATCAGGACGAAAACTATTTTCGTGAGATGGTCTATGGTGTGACCGATCATGTTGATGATCTCGATACCATCATTAAAACAGCTGTACGTGGCAGAAGCCTGCGCTCGGTGGCCCAGATCGAAATCAATGTGATCCGCATGTCCGTATGGGAAATGCAGAACCGCCTGGAGATCCCATATAAGGTGATCATCAACGAAGCGCTCGAATTAACCCGCGCTTATGCCGGTGAACCACCGCGTGGCTTCATCAATGGTGTGCTGGATAATCTTGCCAAGCAGCTGCGTCCGGAAGAAGTGAAAAAGAAATGATTTTATGAAGAATGTTGTTTGCTCAGACCGTGTGTAGTGCATGTTTTCACACTCATTAATTTAAGTTGTAGACAGAAAGGTACAACAGTTTCTGGTGAACGCTATTCAGTTTATATGAGAGATGAATGTCGATTTTTTTACAGGGGTTTGCATTGTTCCCATTGAATTTTATGACTGAGATCGTTTTTAGATGGTGAAAAAACTCAAGGCCGATTTGTTCACAGCTCCAAGTCGTAAGCGTGCAACGCTGTTTCTTGCTGCTGGTGGTTATGTGAATACGGCTATTGTGATGTTGCAGACATTGCTGCTTATCCCCCTTTATCTTCACTATATTGGCGCTCATACCTATGGCTTGTGGTTAGCTTCTGGTGGTATTCTGGGCATGTTGGCGATGATGAACTTTGGCATAAGTTCGATGCTTATTCAGCGTGTGTCTCGTTCGTATAGTGAGAAAAATTTTGAACGAACAGGCGCATACTTTTTCAATGGTATGATTGTCTATCTTGTCATTTGTTTGTTATTCGGTCTGGTTGGTTGGGCAGTTTCAGCAGCTATTCCATTGATTTTGAAGGTGGCTGGTGATGATGCGGCAGTTTTGCAAGGGTGTTTTTTGCTTGCTGTCGTAGCGATGGTTGTTGCTATCTTGAATGAGTGTTTGAGGAGCTTTAGTCAGGCCTTGCTGCGCCCAGTTGTTCCCATGATTGCAATGGCGATAGGTCGCATTATAGGCATAGCCGTGACAGTTTGGATGCTCTATGATGGGTTTGCTTTGTGGTCGATCCCTATAGGTACTGTGGTTGGTGAATGTATCATAGGTATAGTAAGTTGCTTTCATGCGGTGTTATTATTTAGCCAACTGGGAGTCAAAATCAGGGCCGATTATCAAATTATAAGAGAATATGTGAGAACTAGTCCGGCTTTGTTGATGGCCAGGATGGGAGATGTGCTATCAAGAGAGTCTGAACCCTTGTTAATAACAGTGTTCCTTAGCCCCGAAGTAACTGCTGCATATATGATAACACGCAAGGCTGCAGATATGGTGTTTCAGATATTGGGCGTGTTGTATGGAGCTAGTCATAGTTCATTTTCCCATCTGGTTGGAGAAGGAATTAGTCGAATTGCTCTGATGTTTATCGGCTTGAGTACTTTTGGCGTGGTTGGGGTTCCTTGTGCGCTACTGTTGTCTTGTTTGTTGTCGCTGGTTTTTCTTGGTCTAAGGTTAAAGAAAACATTGTACGT
>JAUZQJ010000021.1 GCA_030951045.1 Mariprofundus sp. | reverse complement strand
GAAGCAGCTGCTTCTGTCGCCAAACGCTGTTGCCACAGAACAACCTGCTGCTGCACCTGTTGAGGTGCAGTACCGCCTATATGATCACGCGCTGCCACGCACGCTTCAACAGAGAGTTCTCGTACCATCTCCACATTTAAGCGCGCATCAATTGCTGCGCAGACAGCCGCATCCATGGCATGCAACTCAATTTTTTCTCTAATACAATGACCTACTGATTTTCCAACAATCTCATGCGCATCACGGAAAGGAACACCGGCACGCACTAAGGCATCAGCAAGATCCGTCGCGGTGGAAAAACCGGAAGATGCAGCCTTATGCAACACCTCTTTATTCACTTTCATACCCGGCAACATATCGCCAAACACACGCAAACAACCTTCCAGGTTATCAAAGGCATCAAACACGGCCGTTTTATCTTCCTGCATATCTTTATTATATGCCAACGGCAGACCTTTCACCGTTGTTAAAATTGCCACCAAGCCACCAATAATGCGACCGGATTTACCACGCACCAGTTCCGGCATATCCGGGTTTTTCTTTTGCGGCATGATCGATGAACCGGTACAAAACGCATCGGGCAGATCAATAAAACCAAACTGGGCACTCATCCACAAAATCAATTCTTCAGAAAAACGTGACAGATGAATGGAGCAGATCGAAGCGGCCGCAAGCAGCTCCATAATATAATCACGATCAGAGACTGCATCCAGAGAGTTGGCCGTTGGCGCCTCAAAGCCCAACAGATCAGCAGTCATATGACGATCAATAGGAAATGTTGTACCGGCCAGCGCGGCTGAGCCAAGCGGACACTGATTCATACGCTGGCGCGCATCAAGAAAACGCGCCGCATCACGTTCAAACATCTCCACGTACGCCAATAAATGATGACCCAGCGTAACAGGCTGTGCTGTTTGCAGATGCGTAAAACCCGGCATAATGCTGGTAGCATGCTCTTCAGCCAAAAGCACCAGAACCGATTGAAGGTGGCGCAAACGATCTATCATCCCATCAGTCCGGCGACGCAGATACAGGCGCGTATCGGTAGTAACCTGATCATTTCTGGAGCGGGCTGTATGCAAGCGTTTACCGGCATCACCAATAAGAGCTGTTAAGCGCGATTCAATATTCATATGCACATCTTCAAGGGCAATGGTAAATTCAAGTTCACCACTTTCTATCTCGCCATACACAACATCGAGACCGCGTAAAATAGCCTTCAAATCTTCAGACGATAATATACCCTGCTGACATAGCATTTTAGCATGTGCTTTTGAGCCTGCTATATCTTCCGCATACATACGTGCATCAACATCAGTGGAGGCATTAAAGGCCTCTACAAATTCATCAGTTGGGGATTCAAAACGACCGCCCCATGGTTTTTCAGACATGTTTGTCACCTGCTTTTAAAGATTTTGCAACTATAGCTATGCAATGAAGATAACGGAAACGTAACGGCTAATAATGCGGAGGAGGCACTTCTTCATCGGGCCTGGCCAGTCCTGAACCACTGGCTTGTTTAAGGTGATCACCGAAACGCACCATCTGTTTTTCAAGCTTATCAATCTGCTGCTGCTGACGCACCACCACATCATTCAATTCATTAATCAGATGATCCTGATAAGATATTTTTGTTTCCAGTTCAATCAATCGTTCTTCCATCTGCGCACACTAACCAAGAAAGCACGCTAATGCAGCGTCCGGATAGCAGCGCAGTCGTATTAAAATACTTAAAAGCGTTTACCGCAGAGGACGCAAAGTTATGCAAAGCAAAGTCAAAATATTCATAACGCGAATGCACTGCCCCGGATAGATAGACAGCCCGCAGCCTGCGAATATAGTCCTCACTCCATCAGGAGAGAGATTATGAATGTACTCATTGCTTATCATTCCGATTACGGCAACACACAGAAAATGGCCTCAGCCATCGCAGCAGGTATAAAGGTCAGCCAAGCAGGTGCACATATAGTGTTAAAAAATGCTGCAGACACGGATTTAGATGACCTTATCCATGCAGACATCATCCTTTTTGGTACCTCTGTGCATATGGGGTCTATGGCCTGGCCGATGAAAAAACTGATTGATCAGGCAGGAAAGCTATGGATGGATGATTCACTGGAAGGTAAAGTCGGCGGCGTATTTGCAACCGGTGGCGGTTTTGGTGGTGCAGGAGGCGGCGTTGAGCAAACGATGATCTCTCTCTATTCCAACTTTCTCGAACACGGCATGATCGTGATCGGATTTCCCAAATCATTACCCGGTTATGCCGATGGCGGTCTGCAATGGGGACCTTATGGCCGTACAGGCAATCATGAAGGCATGCCATCAGGCATCAGTGATGCAGCCCTCGCCGCCGCACGCAGTTATGGTGCGCATCTCAGTGAAACTGCTGCACGTATTATTGCCGACTAAATTTGCCAATTTCAAATATCGAGTAGAGGGTGGGATCACTCCCGCCTCCCTCTCACAGAGCCGTACGTACGGACCTCGTATACGGCTCCTGCAAATACTTACCTCAGATAACTGAGACAGAAACACCCCATGCTATCGCATGGCTTGTGCATCCCGACTGAACAGAGCGAAACCCTGTCGGAATCTTCTGTATCTGCTTCTTCCCCTTCGCACATCGACATGACTTTTGATCAGGCCGATCCCACTGCATCAATAGCAGCGGTCATTCCGGTTTTGTCCTCCACACTTGGCCGGAACTTCTTCACTACTACGGGTTCATCTGCCACCTCACACGCGTCTCAAATTAACAGGCCGGAGGCTTACCCTCCGGCCTGTTAATTTGAGACGCTACAGTATTAATCGGTGTTTAACGTTTCACTTGCATCAAAGATGAAAGCATCTGATCGGTAGTCAGAATGGTTTTGGAGTTGGCCTCATAACCACGCTGAATAATGATGAGTTTCACAAATTCCGCTGCCAGATCCACATTGGACTGCTCCAGTGCGAATGGTGAGATGGTGCCCATACCACCAGCTCCAGGCAGACCCAGTACTGGTGTACCTGATGCGATACTTTCCTGCAGCAGGTTATTACCGACATGGTTTAACACAGCATCGTTCGGAAAGTTCGCTAGCGCCACCTGATACAGGCCACGACGCTGACCATTGGTAAATACACCGAAGATCTTACCGGAAGAATCCGTTTCCAGTTTATCCAGGAAGCCTGATGCAAAGCCGTCACGTGTCATCTGACGGGTAGCAAATGAACCGGCCACCTGCACAGTTGCTTCAAGACCGGTACCTGTAACACCCTGCCCACCATCTGCTAAGTTTACGGGATAAAGAGTTCCCTGACCTGCAGCATTACCGAAATCCAGAGAGACAGTGCTTGGAGCAGCACCGCTCCAGTTGAATGTTAAAGCGGGTGAATTTTCCTGCACCAACTCACCGTTAGGTCCGAACACAATGGACTGTGGACCTGCTGCTGCAACAACAGCAGCAACGGCAGCAGTACCACCGGTTGATGCTGCCAATGTACCAGCTGTACCAACCACATCGGTAGCACCATAATTAACACTAACAATCGTACCATCACTTAAGGTGATTGCCTGAGTGCCGCCAGCAGCAAACGTTCCCGTACCACTTACTCCGGCCACACTCGATGTAACAGTAATTAAACCAGCTCCATCAGAAGCAATGCTGTAGGTCGCACCCACTGCCGATGCCTGGAAGTTTGTAACCGCAGTACCTGCTGCTGCAGCAGTACTAGCCACTGTGAATGCACCACTGGTCGTATCAGCAACTGCAGCGACGGCAGGCGTTATAGTTGATACTGCCGCTGAACCACCGCCAATGGGTGTGGCAACACCGGGTGTACCACCGGCCAGGTCGCCACCATCAACAGAAGCATGCCAGTCCCAAACGGTATTGCCTGCAGAATCCTGGCCAACTTTAGTATACTGCAAACTCGTAGCATGGGTCTGACCAAGTGAATCAAACACATTCACTTCTGTTTTATAATGGAATGTGGCCGGATTATTCGGATCAAACACAGTACCTGTAGCCAACACTGTTGCATTGGAATCCAATGTAACCGCAGCAGTAACTGCAGTGGTTGCCTGCGCCTGCGCTGCCAGATTAGCGAAGGTAATATCGCCAACATTACCAGTTGCTGTATTGGTAACTTGATCCACAGGAAACCCTTGAACCACGTTACCCTGCGCATCAATCAAATTGAAATCTTTATCCAGAATGAATGCACCCGCTCGGGTATAAGATAACTGACCTGTGGCCGG
The DNA here is from genome assembly GCA_030951045.1 of Mariprofundus sp. Classification (GTDB taxonomy): domain Bacteria; phylum Pseudomonadota; class Zetaproteobacteria; order Mariprofundales; family Mariprofundaceae; genus Mariprofundus. The sequence goes on along the minus strand of JAUZQJ010000021.1, from coordinate 76,697 downwards.
ATCGCGCATGGCAAAGAGCCCATTACCATTGATCGCCATATCTGTAGGGCTGGTGGTGTTCTGCAACGACCCCTGCGCAGCATCACGGGTAATTGAACCGATACGCACACCATTACCTACCTGGTTAGCAATATTAGACCTGGATACACCCACTGTTTGTGAAAGCACATCTGAAAAGTTTACATTCTGGCTCTTAAAACCCAGAGAGTTGACGTTGGAGATATTATCACCAACTACACGCACAGCCTCACCAAACGATGAAAGACCGGAAGCGCCGATATATAGTGCATTATAAATACCCATGATTTACTCCTTATGTTTATTACCGTTTGTGTTCTATTACAAACGAAGTTCTGTGATATTTGCGATGGATGTAGCTACACCACCCACCATTAACTCTGTGCCAGTTGCGTTAAATCGAACCGCATCCACCTGTCCTGTGCGCTGAATCGCATACCCCACTTCAGCACCATTGATATTGAGTGGCGAGAGCTGCACGCTGTAATTACCTTGAGGTGCAATAGCTCCGGAATCCAAAGTACCGTCCCAAACCATTGAAGTAGCTCCAGCCGGAAGATTTGCAAACTGCATCGTGCGAACCGGGTTACCGGCACCATCAAAGACAAAGGCCAACACATCTGTTGCAGGTTCATCCAACACAGCCGTAAAGTTCTGGCTTGTACCATCATACAATAGCTGATCTTGATTCACTGTTACTGAATGCCCCAGATAAGAAGCGCCAGTGCCTGGCTGAGCGACTGAAGAAGAAGCACCACCGGCAGCAACCATCTGTTCGAGATATTTATTACTCTGAGTCTGCTGCTCTACCATATTAAATTGCGCCAACTGGGATGACATCTGTGTAGCATCCTGTGGTTTCAAAGGGTCCTGATTCTCCATTTGTGCAACCAGTAATTTCAAAAAGATATCTTTCTGACCGATATCGGTCTGTCTGGTTGCAGTTGTCGCTGTGGCCGAGCTCGTGCTGCTGAGATTCGTTGCTAACATATAGCTCTCCTAAACTCGGATGCTCAGGCCGGAACCTGTCATCGCCTGTTGTGTCTGTGTTGGCAGGGAACCATCAACCATCACGTTTTCCAGTAGATTGGCTCCAGTTTGTGATCGCGCTCCATGGCCACCACCACCTGATGATGCCTGTTGACCCTGTGAATCCATGGAAAAACCGGAAAGATCAAAACCCTGCTGTGCCAATGCCGTCCTTAATTGCGGCAATTGCTGTTCAAGTGCTGTACGTGTCATGCTCTGATCCACAATCATGTGCACCTGCAAATGCTTAGAGGCATCACTTTGCAATGAAATTTGTATTTTTCCGAGATTGGCTGGATCAAGTTGAATCTCTAAACGTGTCTGACCATTTTTGGCTGACTGAGCGATATGGTTCATGCTATCAAAGACAGACAAAACCGGTGCGGCTTTGCTGGTCAAATAACTCTGAAAATTCGCATTTGCAGATGAAGATGAGCCTGTTGACTTCACATCGCCCAGCATGGATGTGGATGTCTGTGTACCTTGACCACCCTTATGATCTGAGAACTGTGAACCTGAATCACCCAACGATGATTCAGACATTGTGACCTGTACCCCGGATGCAGCAACAGCATTTACATTGATTTGCTGCGCCTGTTGTGACTGGTGAGCCTGAACTGCTTTAGCATGTTGAAGGTGTGCACCGACAGCAGCTCCCATCACCTCGGCAGGTGTTTTTGTAACACTCTTTTCACCCAAGCCCTGTTTAGCCATTCCAATCAAATCAGCTTTTTTCTCTTCAATACCTGCGCGAGCGGTACTATCTGGTTTATTCAACAAGGGCTGTGCATTCGCCTCCAGTTGACCGACACCTGTGAGTGAAGCCCCCTTAACACTCTGCTCAGCCCCTTGACTCTTTTGCGCCAAAGCTGAGATATCAGTAGCAACTTTATCAGAAACCAGGCGTGCTGAATCCAAAGCCTGAACCTGCTTGCCCAGCTCTCCATTAAACTGAGATGCGAGCATACCATCGGCTTTAGCGGACATGCCCTGAGCCTTCTCGTTCAATACAGTATTTCCCTGATCAAGCTTATCCGCACCTTTGATAAAGGCAGTATTGTCAGCTCCCGCGCCTTTTTCAGCACCTTGCGTTCCCGCTTTCCCATGTGCTTGTCCACTGACTTGACCCTTAATCAACAGTGAATCCTTGCCAATTTTATCACTCTTTTTAACCTGGGATGCCTGATCAACAATCACATGAGCTGCGAACAAAGTAGTCGTACTTTCATCTATCTTCTCTTTGCCCTCTGCTTTCTCTTTTGTAGCCAAAGCCAATAGAAGTTTACTTTTCGCAGCCAACACAGGATCAGTTTTCTCAGCCAAAGAAAGCAAACCTTTGGCCTTACCCGAATTAGCTGCATTGAGTTGAAGCCCTTTGCCCTTACCAGAGGTTTCAGCATTCTTCTCTAGCATGGCCAGTAATTTAGCAAACAAGCTATTCTTACCGTGCTTCGTGGATTTACCCGAAATGCCGGATAGGCCGGTTCCATTTATTTGTTCTATCATGCCATACCTAAGCAGGAAGAAGGCCAAGGATAAAACCATTAAAAATCAACTGCTTAACAAATAGTAAGTCAAAGAGGCAGGAAATGTTTTCCACCAACAAGGAAAAACTTTCCACCATGGTCATACTTGCAGGGCAATAAACTATGACCATAGTGAGCCCTCATGAATATGATCAGGATATACAATAATGATTGAACTATGGGATCAAATCATCATTTTTTTTCACGCTTATGGCTGGTGGATCGCTATTGCTTCACTCATTATGTTTATCGTCAGCATTGCATCCATACCATTGATTCTTGCACGTATTCCAGTCGATTATTTCACCCTATCAGGACAGCAGCGCCTGTGTCAGGAGCATCAACAACGCCACCCTATGCTTCGATTGTTACTCGCCTGTATAAAAAACACACTTGGTGCACTGCTACTCACGGCAGGTATCATCATGTTATTCACCCCGGGGCAGGGTTTGCTGAGTATACTGTTCGGTTTAATGATTATGAATTATCCGGGTAAATACCGCTTAGAGTGTGCGATCATTCGGAAACCACTTATTTTTAATACCATCAATACCATGCGTGAAAAGCAAAATTACCCGGCCTTATTGCACCCCGGATAAGTAGATCAGAATTAAAGCCCTGCTTCCACTCGAATCAAAGCAACCTTGGCGTTCTTCAATGCCGGATCCCCTGATGGTGATATGATATATTGGAAAGCCGGCTGAATTGCCAACCAATCGGTCAACTGGGCACGATAGGTAATTTCAAACACGGTTTCATTTTTCTTAAATCCCTTGTTGGCCAGCAAATAGGCTTTTGAAAAGTCTGCACGTGCCATAGCCACGCCTGCTTCATCATCCGCACGACCTGGAATAAGCCCACTGACATGCAGGCCTGCACCGACATAATTTTTAATATTTTCAGCACCGCGCTGAGCGTAGCCCAGCTGCAAAAAAGCGCCCAAAGCACGCTCATCCCACTGCCAAAGCGGCTGATCCACCACCAGATAAGTGCCACTCAAACCCAGTCCGCCACCCTGTCTTGGTGCCTTGCTATGACGCCATGCCCCCACCTTATAGACGGCATCTTCATCCACGTATGCTGCTTCAGCAATATAGAGATACCCTTCAGATGCCTTCAGCCCGCGTGTGGCCGGATCACCATCGTAAGCTGCCATGCGAAATGATGTATGACCTCCAAATTGTAATGCGACACGTGCTGCCAGCCCTGCCTCCGGCCATAAAGAAATGGCTGCATTACCACTCATTTCAGGAGTAATACCAAAGGATGAATTCGTAAACAAACCGGCATATTCTGAAACATTAAATTCAGAGTTCAGATCATGGGTGCCAAGCAACAGGGATAGCGCCCCATCCATCATACTCTGCTCAAACCATAGCTGTTGCAGGCGCGTACGATTACCATCGGCAATATTGCTTAGCGTCTGGAAATCACCAACCAATGCCGCACTGGGGTCACTGCCGTGATTCACAATAAACTCCACATAGGCTGTGCCACCCGGCCACCAACCCAGTTTTTCCGTATCAACCGTAGTGGTCAGCGTTCCAGCCGCCTCATACCGCATGCCCTTACGCAGACCGCCACCACCATGATTACGCACAGCTTCGGCGATATAATTGAGTTCTGCCGCCACGGCAGGAGAAACGTCCTCTGCAAGAGCCGGAGTGATTCCCATGCACAATAGGCTCAACACAGAACCACAAATTCTTTTGATATAATTTTTCATATATTACCTACAACCTTTCATTAAATATTGCGCTGTGACGTGCAATAACTGCTTCTACTGCCGCCCGATCAGCTTTGATGCCGAGTGCGCGCATCGACGTCACTGGACTATCTGTCATTCCACACGCAACAATGCCTGAAAAATGTTTCAGGTTCGGATCAATATTCAGAGCAATGCCATGAAATGTGATCCACTTGCGACAACGCACACCGATTGCTGCAATTTTTTTACCATCTACCCAAACACCAATACCACGCTCATCACGCCCTGCCTGCACACCGAATTCAGCCAAGGTGTTGATAATCATCTGCTCCAGACGATGCACATGTTGATGCAAATCCTGTTGTTGACGCAGATCAGCAATGACATAACAGATCAATTGGCCCGGCCCATGATAGGTCACTTCACCACCCCGACCGCTGGCATACACATCGATGCGTTCACCTTCTACAGTCCGATGCAATACATCCTGTTCGGAACCGGAGGTGCCAATGGTATATACCGGCGGGTGCTCTGTAAAAATAAGACTCGACGCTGCTTTACCGGCTAAGATATCGGCAACCAGCGCTTCCTGTTCTGCAATGGAATCAGGGTAATCTTGACTGTCATGGTGACGTATATGCATCGGCCGAGTTTACCTTCAAGGCTTCGCATTGACCAAGGAAGATCGTAGCTTAGAATCCAGCACTCCTCGAACACACCCGAGGCTAGGAGATGCCAGTTATGAGTAATAAGAGCAAGGACACCGAACTCTCCTTTGAGCAAGCACTTGATGGACTCACTGCTCTGGTTGATAAGCTTGAATCCGGTGAATTGCCATTAGAAGAGAGCGTGGCGGCATTTGAACAGGGCGTAAAGCTATCCCGCCGTTGCGAATCACTGCTGGATCAGGCCGAACAGCGTTTACAGATCCTGGATAGCGATACAGATCAATAACATGCAAGCACCTCAATTTCTCTCAACACATGCCACCGATGTGGATCAAGCACTTGCATCCATGCTCGATGCACGATCTTCCGTGGTCGCCCCCTCTCTGCTTGCTGCCATGCGCTACAGCCTGCTGGCTGGCGGCAAGCGCATTCGTCCTGCCCTACTGCTCGAATGTTATCAGACCTGTGGTGGGACAGAGTCAGGCTTGGCTAATATTGAAACAATCATGCCTGCAGCACTGGCCATTGAATGCATTCACACCTATTCATTGATTCACGATGATCTGCCATGCATGGATGACGATGACCTCAGACGCGGCAATCCAACATGTCACAAACAGTTTGATGAAGCGACCGCTGTTCTCGCCGCAGATGCCTTGCAGGCTTTGGCTTTTGAACTGCTAGCCAGCGCAAATATCGACAGTAATTTACGCTGCAATCTTATTCATTCATTGGCCCTTGCATCTGGCTGCCAGGGTATGGTGGGTGGTCAGGTGCTGGATATGCAGGCCGAAAGTGATAGCGAAGGCATGGATCTACTGGCTGTTGAACGCATCCATCTACACAAAACCGGAGCGCTATTGTGCTGGTGTTGTGAAGCCGGTGCACTGTTAGCCAACGCCAGTGACAAACAATTTCAAGCATGTTCACGCTATGGTAAATCCGTTGGCCTGCTGTTCCAGATTGCCGACGATATTCTCGACACCACAGCCAGTTCGGTTGCATTAGGTAAAAGCGCAGGTAAGGATGAGGCTCAGAACAAAGCAACGTATGTATCTGTACTGGGTTTGCAACGTGCCCGTGAACTGGCCAATGAAATGCACGAACTAGCCATCGCAGCCTGTGAACCGTTGGACAGAACAGATGCAAAAACATCAACAGTATCAAACAATAACAAGTCCGATCACCTGCAGGCGCTGGTGCATTACATTCTGGAGCGTGGTCAGTGACATTCCCAATGCTGGAAAAAATTCATAATACAGCTGATCTCAAAGCGATGTATGAAGATCAACTACCAAAGCTTGCCAAAGAGATGCGGCAGTATCTGATTGAAACCCTGGCACCTATTGGCGGCCATCTGGGCGCAGGTCTAGGCGTGGTTGAGCTGAGCATTGCCCTGCACTACATCTTCAATTCACCACAAGACAAAATCGTCTGGGACGTAGGCCATCAGGCATATCCACACAAAATTCTCACCGGCCGTCTCTCCGGTATGCCAACGATTCGTCAATATGGTGGTCTTTGTGGTTTCACCAAACGTTCCGAATCCGAACATGATCCCTTTGGTGCAGGCCACGCATCCACTTCGATTTCTGCTGCATATGGCATGGCAGCCGGGCGCGACCTCAACCATGAAAACAATCACGTCATTGCCGTCATTGGTGATGGTGCGTTAACAGGCGGCATGGCTTTTGAGGCACTCAACCATGCTGGCGCGCACAACAACCGTCTGCTGGTCATCCTCAACGACAACGAAATGTCGATTGCCCCGAATGTCGGTGCAATGTCCTCTTATCTGGCACGCATTATTACCGGCAAGCCCTATACCCAGGCAAAAGACACAGCCAAACGTATTCTAGATAAACTGCCAGGTGCACTCGATGCCGCTAAGCGGGTTGAAGAACATGTCAAAGGCATGATCACCCCCGGTACCCTGTTTGAAGAGATGGGCTTCAGATATATCGGCCCGATTGATGGCCATGATTTTAATCATTTGTTGCCAACACTAACCAATTGCAAAGAACTTGATGGCCCGATCCTGCTACATACGATCACTAAAAAAGGCTTGGGGTTTTCTCCCGCCGAAGAAGATCCGGAAACATGGCATGGTCTTGGCCCTTACAATATCCAAACGGGCAAGCCCAACAAAAGCACCGGCACACCACCAAGTTATACTGAGGTGTTTGCTGAAACGCTGGCTGACTTAGCTGATGCCGATGACCGCATTGTTGCCATCACCGCCGCCATGCCGGGCGGCACAGGGCTGACACGCTTTGCCAGACGGCATCCCGAACGTTGCTTTGATGTCGGTATCGCCGAACAGCATGCTGTAACCTTTGCCGGTGGTTTGTGCGTGGCTGGAAAACGTCCTTTCGTCGCCATCTACTCCACCTTTTTACAACGCGCTTTTGATCAGATTATCCACGATATCTGCATTCAGAATCTCCCCGTCACCTTCTGCATAGACCGTGCTGGTATTGTGGGTGCTGATGGTGCAACCCATACCGGTATGTTTGATATCGCATTTCTGCGCAGCCTGCCGAATATGACCATCATGGCCCCCAAAAACGAAATGGAACTTAAACACATGCTGGCCACCGCCTTAACTATTGATGGCCCCGTCGCCATTCGCTATCCACGCGGCAATGGTTGTGGGGTTGAAATCACTGAACCTGAAGCCTTAAGCATCGGTAAGGCTGAACTATTAGAAAAAGGCTCTGACGGTTTGATCCTGGCTGTTGGCAGCCGTGTTGAAGATGCCCGACAAGCGGTGCAAATCCTGCATGATGAAGATGATCGCGCCTTTACCCTACTCAATCTTCGTTTTATTAAACCGCTTGATGAATCCACAATTCTAGCCCATTTACAGTCAGGTAAACCACTGGTTGTCATCGAAGAAGGTATTCGTCAGGGCGGCATTGGTGAGCAGATTGCAGCCCTTGCCCTCTCATCTGGCTGGAGCGGTTCGTTTATTCACATCGCCATGCCAGACAGCTTTCCTACACATGGAACGCAGGCTGAAATCCTGCGTGATCTGGAGCTCGATACCGCAGGTATTCTCAAACAGCTGCGCAGCAATTAATTCGTTCTTTATGGCAAAAGCTAAAATTAAGAAAATGCGATTGGATCAGCTACTGGTTTCACGTCAGCTGGCCGAATCCAAAGATCGCGCCCAGCGCCTGATTATGGCCGGCCTTGTGTATGTTGCAGGTCAGAAATCAGATAAAGCTGGTAATTTAATCGCTGAAAATGCTGAAATCGAGGTGCGCGAAGTGCTGCGTTATGTCTCACGCGGCGGCCTTAAACTTGAAAAAGCCATCGAGGTGTTCCCCTTTAGCGCCAAAGGTATTGTTGGTCTTGATGTCGGCGCCTCCACTGGCGGCTTTACCGATGTACTACTTCAGAATGGAGCAGAAAAAGTATATGCCGTTGATGTTGGACATAGTCAGCTACACTACAAACTTCAGAACGATGAACGTGTGATCAATCTGGAAAAGACACATGTACGCAAGCTAAGCTCCGACCTTATTCCGGAACCGGTTGATGCACTGGTGATTGATACCTCATTTATCTCCCTGACCAAGGTATTACCTTGCGCATGGCCATTTGTGAAAGTCGGTGGCTGGTGTGTGGCACTGATCAAACCTCAATTTGAAGTCGACCCCAAACATCTTGATCGCGGCGTAGTACGTGAAGATGAATGGCGTCAGTGGGCCATAGAACGCGTCACCGCCATGGTCGAATCCGAACTGACTGGTGCTGAGATCATTGCTATCACCGAGTCACCCATCCACGGCCCGAAGGGTAATGTTGAATACCTGCTCGGACTGCGTAAAAAACCAGCTCAACCAGCCAGTGCATAGCATCTACCTCTACATCGGAGCAGCCATGGCAGAAATCGCCGGCTGCTTTGCCTTTTGGGCCTGGTTGAGACTGGATCGTGAAATCTGGTGGTTAATCCCCGGCATAGTGAGCCTGATACTATTCGCATTTTTACTAACGCAGGTTGACTCTGATTTTGCAGGTAGAGCTTATGCAGCCTACGGAGGCATCTATATTATCACCTCATTACTTTGGCTCTGGTTGGCCGAAGGGCAAAGACCTGATCCATGGGATATACTGGGCGCAAGCATATGCCTGATCGGTGCCGCTATCATCCTCTTCGCTCCCAGATCCATCACCTCATCTTAAGCTGGATGTCCACAAAGCCTTGACTCTTGAGTATACTCCATGCTTTATCATGCGCCCATGAAGATCGGGGAATTATCAAAAATAACCAGCGTATCCATAGATACCATCCGCTACTATGAGCAGCGGGAGCTATTACCTCAGGCCACAAGGACACAATCCGGCTATCGGCAATATTCAACGGATGACATCACGCGCTTAAAGTTCATTACCCAGGCTAAAGAGCTCGGCTTTACCCTTAAAGAAATATCACAGCTACTTAATATCGGAGCCAACGATTGTGAACAAGTGCAATCCATTGCCAAAAGTAAGGCTCGTGAATTGGAAGATCGCATCACCAAATTATCCCGAATGAGAGATGTACTCGTCGAATTGTCCAACAAATGCGAAAAATCGGCAGCAAACGATCCATGCCCCATTTTAAAATCATTAGGGGATTTATCTTGAATAATACTGAAGTAAACAAAGAAAACACACCATTGGTCGGTGCTATTATAGCTGGAGGACTAGCATCTGCCTGCTGTATCGGGCCGCTGATTGTAGTGATGCTGGGACTCGGTTCCGCCTCGGCCTTTATCGCGATGGAACCGTACCGCCCCCTCTTTGCGACCATTACGCTGGGACTGATCGGCTGGGCTGGGTGGCGCCACTGGCAGGGCAGGAAAGTGTGTATAGCCAATAGCTGCCCGCCAAAGAAACCCGTACTTTTATGGATGTTGGGTGGGTTTGCTGTCTTGTTACTAATTTCACCATCTTTGCTGCCTTATCTGATTAAACAAGGATGAAAAATAATGACTGAATCTACTACGCAACAGCGTCGAGGACGGCTAATTCTAAATATCATTATCGGCGTTGCAGCACTTGCCTGTGTGGTCTGGCTGATAACGCAGTGCCCGACATGCCATTAATTTTTAAACCTCACATCCAATGACACAAACATATTTACCACAGAGGACGCAAAGGGCACAGAGGAAAGTCAAAAGCCAATCAATGGTAAGTCACATGGCGCTGATGACTGTCTGTATGATATTTTTTGCTTTCACTCTGCGTCCTTCGCGTCCTTTGCGGTGATAGCTTTTGATTTTATAGGGAGAAGAAATGAAAAATGCCACACTACTTAAAACAGGTATCGTCGGCAGCGCCATCGCTGCACTGTGCTGTTTTACGCCCCTACTGGTCACACTGTTTGGGGCGGTTGGATTGGCTACATGGGTAGGACATTTGGACTCCATACTGGTGCCTGCACTCTTTTTGTTCCTTGCCTTGACCATCTATGCCTTCTTGAGAAAAGATAAGGATGACTGCTGCGAAACAGATCAGAAAGGTGACGCGTGATGTCATGCTCCTGTTGTAGCACGGCTACAAAAAAAGGGCGAATGGATTGTCCCAAGTGCGGTAAAAAGTGCTTTCCCATAAGCAGGCAAACCATATTACATCAGGTACAGTTCCCAAATAATCAAACTCTTGAAGCCGGTGGTTACGCCTTTTGCGCTAACCCGGATTGCACAAACGCTTATTTTTCAACATCAGTACGCATTTCAACATCTCAATTACGGGCATTTCAACCCGGTCAGAAAGCCATGCTATGCCACTGCTTTGATATCTCCGAATCAGACTACCGCGCCGCTCTGAGCGATGGCACAGGGGCAGACATGAAAGCCTTTGTAGTACAGCAAACCAAAGAAGGTCTATGTGCATGTGAATCCAGAAACCCATCCGGCCGTTGTTGTTTGGCCAATTTCAGCAAAATGGAAAAGGAAGATGATGGCTAAACCCATTACAGCAAAACACGACTAAAGTCGTAACTCCAATCGATGAATCAATCAGATCAGTGTTGTAATTCGAGAAATTCTAACAAACCCTCAGCATTGGCCACTAGCATCTGATAAGCATCTTCAAAACCAGCTGCACCACCATAATATGGGTCTGGCACATCGGGGATGTTTGTAGGATTTTCAAATTGGCGCATCAATAACACCTTAGAAGCATCAGCCCCCATAGACAACAGATCCTGATAATTGGCCTGATCCATGGCCACAAACCAATTCCAATTATGAATATTCTGGTCTGTGATTTGCTGGGCACGATGTTGGCTAAGGTCCAAACCATGATCAATGGCCTTGCTGGCAGAACGATGATCAGCAGACTTACCAATATGCCAGTCGCCAGTGCCCGCAGATTCAAAATGATAGTGATCCAAGGCTCTCTGTTTGGCTACCGATTTTACCACCACCTCAGCCAATGGGGAGCGGCAGATATTACCGAGGCAGACAAACAGCACCCGGGTTTTATTTGACTCATTCATGAGCATTTCTCTCCGCTTGTGACAATTGTAAATAGGTTGGAGAGGGGTAAACCGGTAAATCACTCCCCGCTGTATTTAAGCGTGCAGAAAATAATTGTGTCTCCATCGCCAGAGCCGCACTTCTATCTATAGTCAGTGGCAGGCGCGTCCACCCATTGAGCTCTACCGGTGGTTCTCCATGGCAGCAGAAATGCCCCAGCGAAAGCGCTGCAACATCCTTCCAACTCAGACAAACATCCGCTCTGATCTGTGTATCATTCTGATAACAGCCAACAAAGGCTTCGCCAGCGCGTGCATCTTCAAGCACCCATACAGGCCCATCCGCATCCGCCTGGCAGGCAGTAATCGCCAATGAAGAGAGATGATAAATCGGTAGTTTCAGCCCACTATTGATTCCTGCCAGTGTTGCCGCAGCAATACGCAAACCCGTGAATGATCCGGGCCCAGCCCCAAGTGCTAATGCATGCAACTCATTCCAATCCAGTTCAGCTTTTTTGAGCAGATGCTCAAGCACAGGTACAATAGTCGTTGAACGTGTTTTTCCGTTGGTGTTTTCAACAGGCTCCGACATATATATACGCCCGTCTTTAATCACAGAGACAGATATATCTCCACACGCAGTATCAAGGGAGAGAATATTCATTTCATCACTCACTCAGATAGGTTTTTAATGCCTCGCGCAGCGCCGGTCCATATTCTTCATGCTGCAAACCAAGGAGTGCATTCGCTACCAAAAAACCTTCAGGATGACCCGCATCAAACCGCTGACCCTCAAGCACAACACCATGCACGGGCTCTTCCTTTGCAAGCAGTGCCATGGCATCTGTCAGCTGAATTTCACCACCTGAGCCCGGTTGAACGTCCTTTAATATTTCCATCAAACGCGGCGTGAAAATATAACGTCCCACGATAGCCATATGTGATGGTGCATCTTCGACAGATGGTTTTTCCACCATATCAGTCAAGCGCAGTAAACCGTGACCTTCCGCCTCATAAGCAACAATACCATACTTGTACACCTGATCAGCCGGCACCTGAATCAAACCGACCACCGAATGTCCCGTTTTATGATACACCTCAGCCAATTGCTGCATAGCAGGCCTTTCATGCACGATCAATTCATCAGCAAGATGCACACCAAAGGCTTCATCAGCAATCCAGTGTTCCGCACATAGTACCGCATGGCCCAAGCCTTTTGCTTGTTTTTGGCGCACATAAACCACTTCGGCCATACGCGCAATACGCGACACTTCTTTGTATAATTTACTTTTCCCGGCTCTTTTAAGGTTCGCTTCAAGCTCAGCAGAAATATCAAAATGGTCTTCAATCGCCCGCTTACCACGGCCAGTGATCATGATGATCTGATCCATGCCTGCAGCCAGCGCTTCTTCAACGCCATATTGAATCAATGGCTTATCAACGATGGTCAACATTTCCTTTGGACTAGCTTTTGTCGCGGGCAAAAAACGCGTGCCCATGCCAGCGGCTGGAAAAATAATTTTACGCAATGGTCTCATGATAAATAGCCCCTAAAGGAGTAAAATATGTGCTCGATCTCACTGATCAGAACGGATTATAACTTACTACCGCCGACAGTATAGCACAGTTTTAAATCAAGTGAGACGACCATATGAATGAAGACCTGAAAGATACATATTTACACCCAGGAAGCAGAATACTGTTACCAGGAAGCCTGCTACTGCCCACCAGGCCAGCGCCTTACCATGCCAACCATGTGATACACGCGCATGCAGATATGCACCGTAAACCAACCAGACAATCAAAGCCCATGTCTCTTTGGGATCCCAGGACCAGTAACCACCCCATGCTTCAGCAGCCCAAGCAGCGCCAAGTATGGTTGCCAGCGTAAAGGCCGGAAAACCTACCGCTACAGCTTTATATGCCAGTTGATCCAGTTGCTCCAGACTCGGGAACACGGCCAGCATTTTGGCTGTACCACCTTTGGCTTCCAACCTGTAACGCACCAGATAAGCCATACCTGCACCACAGGCAACTGCGAACGAACCATAACCAACAAAGTTCATAGGCACATGAATTTTCATCCAGTATGACTGCAGTGCCGGCACCAACGGTTTAATCAGCCCCTGACCTACAGAATCCAGCCAGATACCAAAGAACACACCCGCAGCAACTATCGACATCACAAACGCACCCATTGCCCGAGCATTATAACGGCGTTCAAACGAGAGATAGACAGCAGCGGTGATAATAAACATGAAAATAAACACTTCGTACAGATTAGAAACCGGAGCATGCCCAATTTCCATATCAAACAGATAGGACTCATGCCAACGTAACAGCAGAGCAGTACCGGCAGCGAAAACACCCAAATAGGCGGTTCCCGTTGCCAAACGGCCTATAAATTCTGCCGGAGCAAACAGATATGCAATATAGGTCACCGCAGAAAAGACCAACAGCATGTTCATCGTCATTACAATGCTTGGTGCCAACAGATTGGACTGATCTTCATAGGTAATAAATTCACGTGCTGGTTCAAATTGAGCTGCGATCACAGCCAATGTAACCATCAATAACATGCCATCAAACCATGGCACAGTATTACCTGCAACTTTACCCTGTAACATGGCCGGTTTCATGGCTGATACAATCATCGCCACACCACTGCCTAACAGCGCGCCTGTTCCGCCCCAGATTAATCCCTGCATACTGAGAATCTGATAAAGGAATGCATCTTCGTTGTAACCACTCTGCCCATACATAGCCAGTCCTGCTATACCGAGCGCCAAGCCAATATAGGCGTAAAAACGCATCAGAGCGATGCGACCCGCATTCATACTACTATAAAAAGATATTTCAGCTGTACTGCTAGTCATATAGTTACTCCTTAAATCTTAGGCTTGAAATCTTGATCAAACTGCGTGAACAAATCATTAAACGTTTGTTTAAATGCCATATGATTTCGATTGGTTAAACCTGCAAAAACTACGGTTATTCCATCATTTTCAGGTCGTATCACCAACCACAGTTTACGATGTGGCATATAAAACATAATACACAAGCCAATCACCAGAATACCACTACCAACCCAAACCACATTCATGCCCGGGTCTTTAGCCAACTGTAAACCGGTATAATATACGTGAGTGTAATCATCCAGCATTGGAATATATGGCCATGGAATTTGAGGCAAAGTCTGCATTGCTTCCATGGTGCGTACTGCCATCTCCTGAAAGTTTTCAGGCCGTTCATCACCAAACACATCCTGCATTGCCATTTTAAAGGCTGAGCGCATGCGTTTCGTTTTCTCTTGCGTAACATCCGTAGTGCTGAGATGGCTCATAAACGCATGAAACAGCTTCCACTCTTGCGGATTGGTCAAATCAAGACCCAAGCCCACCGACTGAAAATCAGCCGCATCACCGGTTAGAGAAACCTGCAACCATGATCCCATATTTTTACCTTTAATATCAAAAAATGGATTCATATACGCTTTAATCTTAGCGGGTTTCAGACCCGGCCCACGAATTTCATAGATCACAGATGGTCCGAGATCTTTAAAGTTTACCGGCTCACCAGGGTTTGCCATATTTTCAACATTATAAGGTTTAAAATCCGTCACCTTAAGCGTTATGTCTGTTTTTTCATCCGTCCAACTCTTATAAACACTTGTTTTAGCTGTACGTGTCTCCGCCGTTCCATCCATATTATATAGTTTGAACGTGATATCAGAACCGCCATCACCAAAGCTGGCCTGATAGATATAGACATCTTTATACAATAGTGGCTCATTGACAATAATGTCGGTTGTCAGCACTTCTTTACCATCATCAATAATGGTTAAATTACTACGAAACTCTTTAGGTGCACCTGTTGGAAAAAAGTCAATTACAAAAGAGTTACAACGCACCTCAAAAGGCATATCCAACGTCGCTGTATCCGTTCCCTTCAAAAATTCAATTGTATGACCCTTAGCTCCTTCTGGCACAGCCATATTACCACGGAAACCAAACTCCACACTCATCCAGCCACCAATCAAAATAATCAACATTGCTGAATGCACGCTGATATAACCTACTTTTTGAAAACGCCCCTTATCAGCCCGAACATAATGCACACCGTTTTCTTCAGTCTGTTTGAATTCCCAACCATACAAACGGCTACGGAATGTCTCTTGCAGGGAATCAATGGATATATCGGATGTTAACGGCCATTGCTCTTGCAGTTTCATTCGAGCCAGAGCACGTGCACTGATTGTTCCTTTTCGTGCGCGCATCTCTTTTGTGAATTTTGGCACATTGCGCCACAAACAGGATGAAAGTGAAACCATCAGAAAACCAAGTAGCGTAATAAACCACCAGGTATGATACATATCGAATAGACCAAGCGAGCGAAATACCCAATACCATAATGGCCCAAATTGTTGTAGGTAATCTGTCTGGTTCTGATTTTGTAACAGCACCGTGCCAATAACAGAGGCAATGGCCAATACCATTAGTAGAATAATAGCCAGTGACATCGAACCTAATCGTTGCCACAGTTTTTTTAATAGTTCAGGAAATGATTGCATGGGCGGCATGTTAGCCATTCAATCCTGCCACGTCATGCTCTAAGCACAGTGCAATGATTACGCCATACACGCATGATTTTTGAGGCTTTTCCCGAACTTTGATCACAGTTAAGTCTGGCACTCAAAAAAGTGGAAAATCGCAGCTCTGTTTTACGATCAGGTTTATAGGTTTTTTTCTTTTTTCGATTCAAGCTGGACGACAACAATAGGCCGCCACAAGCTTTAGCCAGTACTCTGGTTGTCTCAGATGCATCTACACGAATAGCCAAACTAGCATTTTTATAGCATGCGGAATGCAGCCCGGGTTTGGCCGGAATAATCAATGTCACTGGCCCCGGCCAGCATGAACGCGCCGTTTTACGTAAGACCGGTGAAATATAACGCGCCTGCCGCAAGGCTGTTTCAATAGAATCAGCCAGCAGTAAAAATGGCCCTTGTCGTTGTTTGAAACGCTGAAGTTGTCTAACGCCTGGTTTGCTATTTGGATTCGCGGCAATACCCGGTAACGTGGCAGTGGCATGCGCAATACAACCACCCTGCCGTAGTATCCGAGTGATACGCAAAGCACGAAGCCTGTTACGCACACTCACAACATTGGTCAAAACTAGTCTTCTGCGAGAATGGATTCGGCCTGTGCAACACGGTCAGCTTTGAGTTTTTCACTCAATTCCTCATCCGTTTGCGCCAACATTTGCACTGCCAGCAAACCTGCGTTTTTAGAACCATTAATGCCTACAGTGGCAACAGGTAAACCCGGAGGCATCATTACCGTTGCATGCAATGCATCTTCACCCTGCAGCGGACCGGATGCGATCGGCACACCAATCACAGGCTTGACTGTTTTCGAACAAACTACGCCAGCCAAATGCGCCGCCATACCCGCGCCACAGATAAACACCTGACAACCGGCTGCTTCTGCATCCATGACAGCCTGCATTGTTGCTTCCGGTGTCCTGTGCGCAGATCGAATCATCGTTTTATACGCCACACCGAACTCTTCCAGCACTACTTCAGCTTTCTGCATGATGGGGCGATCAGATTTACTACCCATCAAAATCAATACTTTGATGTCTTCCATTTTAAACCTCATATTTCAACGTAGCGTTGTGCAAAGTAAAGACGAAAAAGATATCCCCTTCTATGCTACTATCCGGTTACGTTATGTTTTTTTTCATTGTACCGCTTTCTCTGCGACAATGCTTGCGTAAGATCAGGTGAATCGCGAAGCGAGAAATCAGCACCTACTGCTTAGCTTTTAATTGCACCCTATCGCACAACATAAGCAACACCCATTGCTTATGTTGCTTGCTCTTCCTGTGCTACAGCACGATAGCCAATATCACGACGATAAAAACCACCCGGCCAATCCAATGACTCCAGTGCCGCATAGACTTTACGCTGTGCTTCTTTTGCACTCACAGCTACTGCTGTCACACCAAGTACACGTCCACCAGCATTGACAATAACACCATCTTTTTCAGCTGTGCCGGCATGGAATACCGTAGCTCCGGAAGCCTCGACCGCTTCCAGACCACCAATAGGCTGACCTTTTTTAAAGTCTGCAGGATAACCTTCAGAAGAAACAACCACGCATAACGCAGTGCCTGCATCCCATTCCAATTCCACGCCATCAAGCCGTTTTTCAGCAGCGGCCAGCAATACTTCGCCAAGGTCAGATTTCAATCGGCTCATCAGTGGCTGACATTCCGGATCACCGAAACGCACATTGAACTCCAATGTTTTTACACCATCTTTTGTCAACATCACGCCAGCATACAAAATACCGATAAATTCCGCGCCCTTCTTCTTAAGTGCTGCAATAATTGGCTTGGCAATGGTTTCCAGCACTTCATCTGCAACAGCATCTGTCACACATGGAGCAGGGCTATAAGCCCCCATACCACCAGTATTCGGACCTTTATCACCGTCCAATAACGCCTTGTGATCCTGTGAAGATGCCAATGGTAAAATGGTATCGCCTGAAACAATGAACAAACAACTGGCCTCTTCACCCACAAGACACTCTTCGATAATAACCTGTGAACCTGCATCACCAAATGCATTACCGGCTAACATATCACGCGCTGCAGCAATCGCCTCTTTTTCTGTCTGAGCAACAATCACGCCCTTGCCTGCAGCCAGGCCTGAAGCCTTAATCACAATCGGAGCACCCCATAAACGAATGGTTTCCAGCGCATCTTCGACATTCACATGCACTTCAAAACGCGCCGTCGGCACACCCGCTTCATGCATCAAGCGCTTGGAAAATGATTTACTGCCTTCAAGGTTTGCTGCTGCTTTATCAGGACCAAACACAGCAAAGCCAGCTTCACGCAATTGGTTACCCAGCCCGGCCACCAATGGTACTTCTGGCCCAACCACAACCAGATCAGGTTTTTCAGTAGCAGCGAATGCCATCAAAGCATCAATATCGTCAGCCCTTATACTCACACAGCGTGCTTCGCGGGAAATACCAGGGTTTCCCGGCGCACAGATGACTTCGCGCACCGAATCTGAACGTTTTAATTTCCAACATAAGGCGTGTTCACGACCACCACCACCAACAACTAAAACTTTCATTGTTTCTCCTGATTACTATCCAGTCTGGATGATGCCTGAGAGCATCGATTACCCGATGGGCGAACCATAACAAGATATTTTAAATTATTAAGCATATGTCATTTATTGAAGAGGGAAATCGTATTAAAACGGTCTGTTTTTCACTGTCATAATTCACTGTAAAGCATGCAAAAGAATCATGACAGAGATCAAAAGATGCACGCCGAAGCATAAAAATAAGGATTGATCTGTCTTCTCTTTACTTTGTGCAGCCTGTGATAAAAACTTTTAACGATTTTAATGTCATTATCCTGCAGTAAGGCCTGCTATACCAACAACGGATCAGCACAAAGATACATTATGATTCAAGCGCGGTAAGGATACCACGAATAATATCTGTCGGTGTTGGCGGACAGCCATGGATAACCACATCAACGGGAATAATATCACTCACCGCACCTGCAATAGCATAATTATCACGTCCGAACACGCCGCAATCGGCGGCGCAATCACCCATAGCAACCACTAGCGCTGGTTGCGGCATGGCATCGAAAGTCATTTTCAAGGCGGTTTCCATATTGCGAGTCACAGGCCCCGTCACCAACAGCATATCGGCGAAACGCGGACTGGCAGTAAAACAGATGCCGAAACGTTCAATATCGTAATAGGCATTGTTAGCGGCATGAATTTCCAGTTCACAACCATTGCAGGATCCGGCATCGACTGCGCGAATGGCCAGTGAACCAGCAAAGCGTTTGCGGATAATCGGCTCAAGCTTCTCACCAACCTGTTCAATATCGTTATTTGCATCGCCCAGTGGCTCGGTGATCGTACCTACTTTGACCAGCTGTTTCAGAATTCTCATCATACGTCGTTACCCGAATAGGAGCAGTTAAAGGATTTATTATTGAGTGGGAAATCGGGAACAGGCACTTCACGCACTGCCAGCTCCAGCCCCAGCCAGTTGATTACAGATGGATCGCGCACGAAATAGCGATCAAGAACACCATTTTCACCAAAACGTAGCCAGCAAGCAATCTCACCGCGCCATGCTTCAATGGCAGAAAAACCGGAAACACCCGCTTCAGGCGCATGCCATTGAGTCAGGACATCTCCTTCGGGAAGGTTTTCTAATAACTGGATAATCATACGCGCCGAATCAGCCATCTCTTCAAAACGTACCCACACGCGGGTCGCCACATCACCGAGTTTACCCTGCGGGATATTCACATCCAAATCATCATAAGGCGGGTAAGCTTCTTCGATGCGTTCATCCGGATAGTCACCCGATGCGCGTCCGGCATAACCGAGTAGCCCGATATCGCGGGCATCACTAATACTCACTGACCCCGAGCCTATAACCCGTTCCTGAATCGACGGGTTATCTGCATAAATGGTGCGTAGGTGCTCTACCTCGGCAGCCAACTGACGGGTATCATCAATCAGTTCGCTACTTTCCTGCTGGCTCAGATCGATCGTCACGCCGCCAGGGGTAATGGTGTCCATCATCAGTCGATGCCCGAACAGACGAGCATGTTGGCGCGCCATATCCTCACGCAATCGCAGACACTGATTATGCATGAAAGAAAAGGCTGCATCATTGCAGATAGCGCCTATATCACCGATATGATTCACCATGCGTTCCCGTTCGCACAACACACCGCGCAGATAACTAGTCCGTTTAGACACCCTGATATCAGCAGCATATTCACAGGCCTGGGCAAAGGCCCAAGCATGCCCAACAGTGGAATCGCCGGAAACGCGTGCAGCCAGCCGTACACCCTGTTCAGCAGTGCGTCCTTGCATAGATTTTTCTATACCTTTATGCACAAAACCCAAACGCTGTTCCATGTTCAAAATCTGTTCACCGACAGCCAAAAAGCGAAACTGACCGGGCTCGATAATGCCGGCATGCACAGGACCTACCGGAATTTCGTAAACGCCTTCGCTATCACTTTGCACAAACGGATATTCTCCCTCTGACTGTTCCATACGCGTATCCCGGGCAAAGGTACGCAACAACGGACGGGCATCTTCCGGCCAATGCTCATGCTTGATCCAGCGCCGCTCATCGGGAATGTTCGTCACTACAATACCGAACATATCCTGGATATGCCGTTCCATGCGGGAAGCTGCAATATAATGCTTGCTGATAGATGGAATTTCACGGCGCGTCTTACCTAGCAAGGTACGCACCAGCGCATGCCGATGCTCAGGGTGTGCAAAAGACATATAAACATACATGCCCTCGTCCTGTTCATGGCAGCCACCTTCAGCAGCCCATACAGCCACCAGTCGCATCTCCAGACGACGCGCTGTTTCCGCCGCCTTTTCCCAATCAATAAAACGAATTTCCAGGCACGGCATTTGTTCAGGATGATGATCAGCCAGATAATTGGTGTACATGCCATGTTCACTGAGCTGTTCGGCAAACCAGGTATTCACCAGATGCTTCATGCGTTGCCTCCTACGCTTGGTGTGACCATCGTAATCAACGCCGCAGCCTGATGATACCAATCAGCCAGAAAGCCCGGAATAGCCAAACCCAATAATAGCGCCAGCGACAGATGAATATAGACCGGTGTCATATTCACATGCACATGTTTGGCATAGTCCGGCGCTTCACCATAGACCATCGGTTGTACAAAGCGGAACAGACCAGCCATAGCCACCAGCAGCCCCAGCAACAATGGTACTGTTGTCCACGGGTAAGATTCGAGTGCGGCAGTAAAGATCAGAAATTCACTGGTAAACACACCAAACGGCGGAAAGCCTGCAATGGCGGCCACGCCGACCAACAGACCCCAGCCGATGCCGGGGTGATGACGAATCAGGCCGCGAATTTCGGACATCTTCTGCGTACCCATTGCCTGTGCTGCATGGCCTACGGTAAAGAAAATAGCCGATTTCACCAATGAATGCACGGTCATATGCAGTAAAGCAGCAAAGGTCGCCAAAGAGGTGCCGATACCGAAGGCAAAGGTCATTAACGCCATATGTTCAATAGATGAGAAGGAAAACATACGCTTGATATCCCGCTGTTTATGCAGGGACAGAGCAGAGACTGCCAGTGATAACAGACCGAAGCCCATCATGATATGCCCCGCCATTTCTGTACCGGTTGAGCCATCCACCAGCATTTTACAGCGCACCAGCGCATACAAGGCAAGATTCAGCAACAGGCCTGAGAGTACAGCCGACACCGGTGTTGGGCCTTCACCGTGCGCATCCGGCAGCCACGCATGCATGGGCGCTAAACCCACTTTGGTACCGTAACCCACCATCAAAAAACAAAACGCAATACTCATCACGGCCGGATCCAGCTGGGCAGCATGAGCGTATAAAGCCGTCCAATTCAATGCTTCATTGCCATGTCCCAGCACCGCCGATGACGTGAAAAACACCAGCACAGTGCCGAACAGGGCCAGGGCGATGCCCATGCCACACAGGATAAAGTACTTCCATGCCGCAGCAATCGATGCTGGCGTACGGTACAGAGATACCAGCAATACGGTCGCCAGCGTAGCCAGCTCCAGCGACACCCACAGCACGCCGATATTATTGGTGGTAAATCCGAGCAGCATACCGAACTGGAACAGTTGAAACATACTGTGATACAGACGTAAACGCCTCTCATTGACCCGTCCGTTTTCCAGCTCATGCCGCATGTAAGGGCCGGAAAAGATGGTAGTGGTCATGCCAACAAAGGCGGTAAGCACCACCAAAAATACATTATAGGCATCCAGATGAAACCAACCATCCATGGCATCCACCGATTTTACACCGAGCACTTCCAGCGCCAGCAGAACACTAAATATAAAGGTGGATATGCCTGTCGCAACATTGAGTCGGGCGGCCAGGCGAGGGTTGTTGATCAGTGCCAGCAGCAGACCGCCCAACAGCGGAGAGAGCAAAGTGGCGAGAAACAGATTCATTCGTCATCATCCTTGTGGATCAGGTGTGCATTCATCGTATCCACTTCGAGGGAGTCAAAGGTGGTGCGTATCTGGAAAAAGAACAGTCCGAAAATCAGCGCGGCAATCAGCACATCAAAGGCGATACCGATTTCCACCACCAGTGGCATGCCATTGGTGGCTCCGATAGCAGCAAAAAACAGTGCGTTTTCCACCGCCAGAAAACCAATCACCTGAGTAATAGCTTTTTTACGTGTAATCATCATCAGCATACCGAGCAGCACACAGGCAGTAGCAATCGCCATCGAATCTCGCGTCATCAGTAGCGATGTTTTTTCAATCGGCTGAATAATATGGAATGAAAACAGGGTAACGCCAAGCGCCACCAGCATGGTCATAGAGCTGTTCATCAGCGGTTCAACTTCCCGGTGTACATGCAACTGGCGAATGACTCGCCTCAGCAACCAGGGCAGGAGCATACCCTTGAGCAACAGAGCCATGAGGGCTGAAATATACAGCTCCTCATTGTCGGTGCCGTAAGCAACGATAGCGGCAGTAGCCGCCAGCAATAGCCCCTGACCAGCGAACCAGTGTAGTACGGATAGCATGCGGTGCTGAGCAAGCAGGGCAAAGGATGTGAGTAACATCAGGGCTGCAAAGCCATCAACCAATTGCTGAATGAGAGTAGCACTCATGCGCCTACCTCCAGCATATAATAGGAGAGCAAACCCAGAAATGAGATAACAAAAGCGCCGCTCAAATATTCAGGCACTTCAAACAAGCGTAGCTTGGCCATACTCGTTTCAAACACCGCCAAGACAAACAGCAGTCCCGCCACTTTCACCATCCACAGCCCCAGTGCGATTGCCACCCCGGTCAAATCTGCCTGTGCTGTCATGCCCCACGGCATGAACAAATCCACAATCAGAGTAGAAAAAAGTAGTAGTTTCACCATCGCTGCCCACTCCAGCAACGCCAGATGTCGGCCGGAATATTCAAGAATCATCGCTTCATGGATCATGGTCAGTTCCAGATGCGTAGTCGGGTTATCAATCGGAATACGGCCATTTTCTGCCACTGCTATCATCACCATGGCGACCATGGCGAAGGCCAGCGATGGATGCAGGGCAAATGGTGAGTTAAGAGTATGGGTGATCATGGTCGTCAAATTGGTGCTGTGTGCAGATAACGATAGCACAAATATACTCATTAGCATGGCCGGTTCAGCCAAGGCCGAGAATGTCATTTCACGGCTTGCACCCATGCCACCGAAGGCCGTGCCGATATCCATGCCTGCCAAGGCCAGAAAAAAACGAGCCAGTGCCAACAGTGCCACCAGCGCAATCACATCGGCTGTCAGCGACAAGGGAGTATCCACCAGCAGAGCCGGTACCACACTGGCGGCCATGAGCGTGGCAGTGAATACAATATAGGGAGTAAAACGGAAGACCCATGATGCGTGGTGCGCCATCACCACTTCCTTTTTGAACAGCTTGCGCAGGTTGCGCCAGGGTTGCAGCACCCCTGCTCCTCTACGGTTTTGCAGGCGAGCCTTGCAGGTCGAAATGAAGCCGGCCGCCAAGGGAGCAAATAGCAGTAACATCACTGCTTGTATGATTTGAACAGAAGCCGAACTCATATATACACCGCCAACAAAAACAGGATCGTAATAAATGTGTAAGCCAGATAAGCGTGAATGCCGCGTTGATGCTCATGCTGGAGCAATTTTGCGACATATAACGTCAGCTTACCAATAGGTTGATAAAGATATTGCACTGCCATATCGCCGACATGCACCGCATAATGTACACTATCGGCGAGCAGCTTATGACGACTGCGCTCGATACGCAGCTCTTCTTCAGGGCGATAAATACCGGCAAAAATGCGGCGCAGTGGTTGTGAAAAACTGGTTGCATTATACTGCATGCGCGCATTCACATGCGGGTTACCGCAACTCCACATAACACTGCGGCGTATAGTTCTACCTTTGGGGTGCAGTAACCAGAAAGCCAGTCCGCCAAGAACCAGCATACCAATCAGAACAATGGGTGCAGAGTAGGAACTGTGTGCAACATCAATCGGCGTCAGCCATAACCAGCCATGTGCATGGATAGAATCTGCCAGTGAAGCATGCAGCAGCAATTGCGGCACGCGATCCACTAACGGAATAAACAGCACCGGCAACAAGCCCAGCAACAAACAGAACACCGCCGGAATCGCCATGCCCACTTTCATCCAGTTATCGACTTCATGGGCTGATGCAGCCACTTCACTGCGCGCATGCCCGAGAAACACGACGCCAAACACCTTCACAAAACAGGTAGCAGCAAGAGCCCCGGCCAGGGCCAACATAGCTGCCGAGAAAGGAACAATGGCGGTGAGCAGTGCACCACCCATCTGTGGCGCCATCAGAGCTGTCTGAAAAGTCAGCCATTCGGAAACAAAACCATTGAATGGGGGCAATGCCGATATCGACAAACACGCCACCAGAAACAGGGCCGCTGTCCATGGCATACGATGAATAAGTCCACCCATTGATTCCATGTCGCGTGTGCCCGTACTATGCAACACGGCACCGGCCCCCATAAACAATAGGCCTTTGAACAGGGCATGATTGATCGTGTGATACAGCGCTGCAACCAGCCCCAGCGCAGCCAACATCGGGTGCCCAAAATGGGCCAGCAGCATGCTAAGTCCAAGACCAATCAGAATAATGCCGATGTTTTCTATCGAATGGTAGGCCAGTAAACGTTTCAGATCATGCTGTTGTAGAGCCATCAATACGCCGGTGATGGCTGATGAAGAGCCTGCAGCCAGCACCAGTGCACCCCACCACCACTGAAAATCCCCTGTCCCCATCAAATCCCAACAGACACGGATAAAACCAAAGATGGCTACCTTGAGCATAATGCCGCTCATCAGTGCCGACACATTGCTTGGCGCTACCGGATGGGCCTCCGGTAGCCAACCGTGCAATGGTACGACACCGGCCTTGGTACCAAAGCCGAAGCCAGCCAGCAGAAATGCTGCCGAAGCCCAAAACGGTGAAATGGTTGCGTCACGCATGGCGCTAAATTCAAATGATCCGGCCGCTGCGTAGAGCACGGCGAAACTACCGAGAATCAACAATCCAGCCATATGCGCCATCAGCAAATAGATAAAGCCGGCTTTTCTATTTTCCAGGTTTTCATGCTTGAATGTCACGAGAAAGTAGGATGATACGCTCATTAGTTCCCAGAATAACATGAACGTGAACGCATCATCGGAGAGCACAACACCCAACATGCCCAGAACAAACAAAGGCATGAAAATAGCCAGTGATGTTAAACGCGTTTCGTCACGCAAGTAACCCTGTGAATAGATCGCAACGGGTAACAGCAGTGAGCCAATGACCAGACAGAAGAAAGAACCGAGCGCATCCAGACGCACATGCAT
This sequence comes from Mariprofundus sp., assembly GCA_030951045.1. Lineage (GTDB taxonomy): Bacteria > Pseudomonadota > Zetaproteobacteria > Mariprofundales > Mariprofundaceae > Mariprofundus. The sequence continues at coordinate 50,798 of JAUZQJ010000021.1, read as the reverse complement.
GGGCATCCAGGGCAGTCCCAATGGCAAAATTAGTGCGTCACCGCCCAGTATCAGTCCGCAGATGCCAGCGATCATGGCCAGCAAGCCAGAGGCCGCGAGCAACAGGCTCAAGCCTGTACGCTGGGCAACCGGTTGCCGTAAAAACAGTGGTGCCAGTGCTGCAACCAGAGCCATACTGCATGAAGCCAGTGCGAGGATAATAGCGGTGTTCATTGCATGCTCTCCTTGCTGATCATCATACTGCCACCCCTGTAACCAAGCCTGCTACAGGCAGACGAGGCTGCCCAGCAAGTATCTGTGTGCTTAAGGCCTTGCCCTGCATCAAGGGCCAAAAATGGTAAGCGGCAATAGACTGTTTGATAGATAACAGCGCCAACAGAAATAGAATGGTATAAAAGGTATAGGCCAGATAGGCACGGATATCCTGCTGGTGCAGGCGATCCAGTCGTTTTGCCAGCGATAACACATAATCAGCTACCGGCTGATACAGCCTCTGCACCATCAGATCCTGAATATGCACGATATAACGAACCTGCTGTGTCAGCAGTGTATGGAATGGTCTGGCGATATGGGTCTTTTCTTCGGGCTGATAGACGCCTGAAAATATACGCCGCAAGGGCTGCGAGAAGGCGGTGGCATTGTACTGCATGCGAGCATTCAGGTGCGGATTGCCGCAACTCCACATTTTACTCCGGCGTATGGTTCTGCCTTTGGGATGCAGCAACCAGAACGTCACTCCTCCGAGTACCAGCATACCGGCCAATATGATCGGGGCAGAGTACGAGGCGCGGCCGGTATCAACCGGTGTCAGCCATAGCCAGCCGTGTGCATGCACTGAATCGGATATCGAGGTATGCAACAGCAATTGGGGAATGGCATCCAATACAGGAATGACCAGCACCGGAGACAAGCCGAACAGCAGACAGAGCAGTGCCGGAATAGCCATACCCAGTTTCATCCAGTGATCCACCTCATGAGCATGGCTTGCTGCTTCGCTGCGGCTACGACCGAGAAACACCACACCGAAGGCTTTGACGAAACAGGCTGCTGCCAGTGCGCCGGCCAGCGCCAACATGGCGGCGGAAAACGGAATCATGGTGGAGAGCATGGTGCCACCGAGTTGCGGCGCCATCAGTGCTGATTGAAAAATAAGCCATTCGGAGACAAAACCGTTGAACGGCGGCAGACCGGCAATAGCAATACAGGCCACCAAAAATAGAGCAGCAGTCCATGGCATACGATGAATCAGTCCGCCCATGACCTCCATATTTCTCGTGCCTGTGCTGTGCAGAACTGCGCCAGCACCCATGAACAGCAGACCCTTGAACAGCGCATGATTGATGGCGTGATAGAGGGCACCGATTAACGCCAGCGCAGACAACATCGGGTATTCGAAGCGTGCCAACAACATCCCCAGCCCCAGACCAATCAGGATAATGCCTATGTTTTCAATCGAAGAATAAGCCAGCAACCGCTTCAGATCATTCTGTTGCAGAGCCAGCAATACGCCCGTCACTGCCGAGCCGGAGCCTGCAGCTAGTACCAGCATTCCCCACCACCACTGGAAGTCGCCCGGCCCCATCAAATCCCAGACCACGCGGAGAAAACCGAAGATAGCGACCTTAAGCATGATACCACTCATCAGCGCCGATACATTGCTTGGCGCTACCGGATGCGCCTCCGGCAGCCAGCCGTGCATAGGCACCATACCAGCCTTGGTGCCAAAGCCAACACCAGCCAGTAAAAAGGCAATCGCAGCCCATAGTGGTGAGATAACCGCTTCACGCATAGCAGCAAATTCGAATGACCCGCTGGCAGCATAAAGGGTCGCAAAACTACCGAGAATCAGCAGCCCAGCCAGATGTGCCATCAGCAGATAAATATAGCCGGCTTTACGGTTTTCAACATGCTGATGTTCGAAGGTCACAAGGAAGTAAGAGGACACACTCATAATTTCCCAGAACAGCATAAACGTGAATGCATCATCTGAGAGCACCACGCCAAGCATGCCGAGCACGAACAGCGGCATAAATACTGTCAGCGACGCGATATGTGCCATCCCGCGCAGATAGCCCTGAGAGTAAATAGCGACCGACAGTAGTAGTGAACCGATGAGTAACAGGAAGAATGATGACAATGCATCGATGCGCAAATGCATGGGTAGCCACGGCAGTCCTAGGGGCAGAGTGAGATCGCCGCCGCCGACAAGCAGGCCAGCAAGACCAGCTATACAGGCGAGCAACCCTGTAACAGCCAACAGCAGGCAAAGCAGACTGCGCTGCAGTCCGTTTCTGGAGCAGAATGCAGGGATAAGGGTTGCCAATGTGCATACCATACATGCAGCCAGTGCCGCATTGAGCGACAGCATACTACTCACCGGGAGCGTACCATCAGCAGTTCACAGCATTCTTCAAAGGGATTGCTCCAGTTGTGCGGCTTGCGAGCATCATAATAAACCGACTGGGTTTCATGCACTTCGTACTCGCTGCCATTGTGTTCCAGCACGGCACGGCCCCGACGCGCCCAGACGAATACCTGCGCACTGTTAATACCGTATAGCGATTCATCGAGTTTCCCGGCCGGTTCCAGATGCACAAGCATGGGCTCAAAACCGGCAGGCCGGTGTTGTGCCGTCAGCGGTACAAAGCTACTGCCACCCTTGAGCGGTACAGCGGTACGTTCGTCGAGCGCAAAAATCTCAACATCGGTGTCTTCTACTCTATCGAGAAAAAAGGCAGCGACTGTTCTACCCAATCCATCAGCCAACTTTTCCAATGTAGCAACAGAAGGTGATGCTTGTCCTGACTCAATTTGCGACAATGTTGCAGGACTCACACCCGCAGCATCTGCCAACGCCCGCAGACTTAAACCCTGTTCTTTCCGTAACAACTTTATACGTTCCGCCACATTCACCATGGTTTGAATTGTATTCATTATAACGAACGATCGTCAACTATTATGAACACTTGGGACAGCAACATGGAAAACAGGCACATAAAAAAGACCCCGGTATAAACCGGAGCCTGAAATATGTTCTCTAGGGAGAAACAGTTGCCCGAAGGAATCAAAAGGGAGGGAGGAGGAGATCCGCTCCGGACAGCACGAACGATGCAGCCATCGCATGAGCCCCTAATGAATCAAATATTAAAATCCTTTTATCGTTCAAACAGGATGATGGCTTTTTTCGAAGTCATCAAACTGAATAATCATCAATGTTTAAAGTGACGAATACCAGTGAAAATCATCGCTAAACCATGTTCATTGGCTGCTGCAATCACTTCATCATCACGGATCGAACCACCCGGCTGAATCACTGCTTTTGCACCTGCATCAGCCAACGCATCGACACCATCACGGAAAGGGAAAAACGCATCCGATGCAACAGCTGACCCCTGAATGGAATCACCACCATGATGTGCTGCGATACGGGTAGAGCTCACGCGGTTCATCTGTCCCGCTCCAACACCTAAGGTCACACCCTCTTTGACAAAGACAATAGCATTGGATTTCACATGCTTGGCAACAGACCATGCAAACAACATATCATTCCATTCAGCTTCTGTAGGCGCACGCTTGGTCACCACGGTACAAGCGTCACGATCAAGAATGTGTGCATCACGTTCCTGCACTAACAGACCACCACTCACACGTTTGAATTCCAAACCGCCGGTAACAGCCTCAATGGACGGAGCAAACAGCAGGCGCAGGTTTTTGCGTTCTTTCAATACTGCACGTGCTTCATCTGTGAAACCGGGCGCAATCACAACTTCCATAAACGTTTGTGCAATCAATTTCGCGGTATCCGCTGTGAGTTCACGATTAAAAGCTGCAATACCACCAAAAGCAGATACTGAATCAGCTGCACGTGCACGCTCATAGATCTCGGCCTGCGTGCCACAACCCATCGCCACACCACATGGGTTGGCATGCTTAACGATCACAACAGCTTCTTCATTCAAGTCACGTACCAGTGCAAAGGCAGCATCAGCATCAGCGATATTATTGTAAGACATCGCTTTACCCTGTAATACTTCACAATCAGCCAATGACAAACCTTCATCTTCGATATCAGCGTAAAAAGCACCATCCTGATGCGGATTTTCACCATAGCGCAATGTGTCAGGTGTCTTAATAAACTGACGCGTGAAAATATCAGGGAACTTACGTTTGGAAGCATCCGGATTCAGAGCTGAAAAATGATTGGCAATAGCACCATCATAGGCTGCTGTATGCGCAAACGCTTTGGTCGCCAGCGCACGACGTACACCTTCACTTAAAGCATTCGTATCCATCGCATTAATAACCACATCATAATCAGCAGGGTCAACCACAATCGTTACAAACTTATGATTCTTGGCAGAGGCTCGCACCATGCAAGGGCCACCGATATCGATATTTTCAATCGCATCATCCACAGTGCAGCCTTCTTTGGCCACAGCTTCGCGGAATGGATACAAGTTCACACAAACCAGATCAATTTGCTCAATGCCATGCTCTGCCATGGAGGCCAGATCACCATCATTATCACGACGCGCCAGGATACCACCATGCACCTTAGGGTTCAGTGTTTTCACACGACCATCCATCATTTCAGGAAAGCCGGTGTAATCAGACACATCACGGCACTCAATACCTGCAGCGCGCAACAACTTGGCAGTACCGCCGGTTGATAAGATGTTCACACCTCGCTCTACCAGAGCTCTGGCAAAAGCTTCCACGTTGGTTTTGTCTGACACACTAATTAGTGCCTGTTTAATTGATGTCGCGGGGATAGAACTCATTCGGTCACTCCATATAGATATAAAAGGGAGCGGCAAGCTACCTACTGCTCATTTGTTGGCAACAGAAAGCAGACAAAACAACTTAAAACATCATCATCTAAAATTTCGAAGGCATGCAACACACCCCATCGTGAAGCAATTCACCCTTTTTCGAACAAGACCAACTATGCCAATCAGACAATCTTTCTAATGTTCCAACTTGGGGCAGCAGTCAAAGCAAATCAATGCTCTCCACGCCAGTGACTGAGAAAAACAATAATCGCGTTTAACGCTTCAGGCTTTTTCATATCCCCGCGTGGCAAGGTAAAATCAGCGCACGCTTCATATAAGGGATAACGCTGATCAGCCAGCGTTTGTAACTTGCTCAATGTATCTGCCATTGTTTGTTCACCAGCAAGCAAGGGGCGATTGCTATCACCATGAATGCGTCTCGCTAAAAAACGGGGACTGGCTTTCAACCAGATGACTGGTGGATGTGCTTTTAACAGCTGGCAGTTCTCCTCCGACATTACCACACCACCACCGGTAGCTATCACCGCAGGTTTCCCCAGCACTTCACGCAGACAGGCTGTTTCTAACTGCCTGAAGAAAGGTTCGCCCTCTTGCGCGAAGATTTCCGGAATGGAACGTCCATCTTTTTCAACTATATAATGATCCAGATCTATCAATTCGAGCTTGAGGTGTTTTGCCAAACGACGGCCAATACTGCTTTTTCCTGACCCCATCAAGCCAACCAATACGGGATTAATCTGCGCTTTCTGCTCTATTAAATCATGCATAGTTATCCCCCACGCGGCCATCATACAGATTCAAGAGAGGACTGCATGTGGATTTATTCATCCCGGCCATATCGTGCCGCCCCATATCATACGGGTGGAGTCGCTGCTCTTTTCTGGCTATGCTTCGCTCCGATTTTATGATGAGGCAACCCTATGGATATTGATGTAAAAAAAGTGGCCATGCTTTCCCGCATTCGCCTGACTGATGATGAGGCGGCTGAACTCGGCCCCCAACTGGCCAATATTATTGGTTATGTTGAACAGCTAAGTAAGGTGGATACCGATGGCATTGAACCAACGGCCCACCCCCATGATGCTGCTATGCCGTTACGCGCTAACATCGTAACCAACGGCAACCGTCGTGATGACCTGCAAGCTTCATCCCCTAAAATTGAATCTGGCCTCTATGTTGTGCCGAAGGTGATCGAATAATGCCATTCTCTTCTTTATCTGATATTCAAAACCGTTTAAACAACGGAGAAACCACTGCTGTTGAAATTGCGCAGCTTTATCTTGATCGCATCGCAGCATTCAATAGTACACTCAACGCATTTGTACATCTTGATGCAAATCATGTCCTCGCTCAAGCTGCCGCTTCCGATGCTTATCGCAAAGAACATGGAGCACGTGCACTGGAAGGCCTACCGATTGCAGTAAAAGATATTTTCTGTACGCAAGACGGGCCTACGCGCTGCTGCTCTAATATACTTGAAGGTTTTGAAGCCCCGTATGACGCTCATGTCATCACAAAACTGAAAGAAGCCGGTGCTGTACTGGTGGGTAAAACCAATATGGATGAGTTCGCCATGGGATCATCCAATGAAACATCTGCTTTTGGTCCATGCCGCAACCCTTGGGACACAGAGCGCATCCCCGGTGGTTCATCTGGTGGCTCTGCCGCTTCTGTTGCCGCAGCTCTCACACCTGCAGCCCTTGGCACCGATACTGGCGGATCCATTCGTCAGCCCGCCGCTCTCACAGGCATTACCGGCCTTAAACCAACCTATGGTCGTGTATCTCGTCGTGGCATCATCGCCTTTGCTTCTTCGCTTGATCAGGCTGGCCCAATGGCAGGCAATGTTAAAGACTGTGCCATGATCACCGCAGCCATCTCCGGCCATGACGCTGGCGATGCAACATCCGTATCCGATGCTCCGGCCATTGACTGGCTCGCAGCATGTGAAGCACAGGACATGAAAGGCTTGAAGATTGGTAAACCAAAAGAGTATTTTGTTGATGGTATGGATGCAGAAGTACGTCAATCTGTTGAAGCAGCATTGCAAAAATGTGAAGAACTCGGCGCTGAAATCATCGATATCAGCCTACCAAACACCGAACATGCTGTAGCTGCCTATTATGTTATTGCACCGTCTGAAGCTTCTGCCAACCTATCCCGCTATGACAGTGTGCGCTTCGGCCATCGCTGCGATAATCCGGAAGATTTGCTGGATATGTACACACGCTCCCGCGATGAAGGTTTTGGTTCTGAAGTAAAACGCCGCATCTTGACCGGTGCATTTACACTCTCGTCCGGTTATTACGATGCCTATTACCTCAAAGCCCAAAAAGTACGCACCCTCATTCAACAGGACTTCATTCAGGCCTTTGAACAGGTGGATGTTATTGCCACCCCGACATCCCCTATTCCAGCCTTCAAACTGGGTGAAAAAACAGATGACCCATTAACCATGTACCTCTCAGATATCTTCACTATTGCAGTCAACCTGGCGGGGCTTCCCGGCCTGTCGCAACCGTGTGGTTTCGCCAGCAACTTACCTGTTGGTCTGCAGTGGATCGGCCCCGCATGGCATGAAGACACGGTGCTTGCTGCTGCTGCCGCTTATGAAGGTGCAACCGACTGGAGCAATCAACATCCTGCTGAGTTTAATATGAATGGAGGTGAATCATGAGTTGGGAAACCGTTATCGGACTCGAGGTTCATTGCCAGGTTAATACTGACACCAAAGCATTCTGTGGCTGCTCCACCGTTTTTGGCGCTGAGCCAAACACGCAGACATGCCCTGTTTGTCTTGGCATGCCCGGCCAGCTACCAGTACTCAATACCGTAGCTGTTGATAAAACTATTCTGACTGGTCTGGCGATCAATGCCCATATCAATCTAGAATCCAAATTTGATCGTAAAAACTATTTCTATCCGGATCTACCCAAGGGTTATCAAATCACTCAGTTTACCGTGCCTATTGTGGAAGGTGGTTATATCGACATCCCTACCAAAGATGGTGGTGAGAAACGTCTTGGTGTGACACGCATTCACATGGAAGAAGATGCCGGCAAATCGATGCATGAGGGGCTTGATGCCGTCTCACATATCGATCTGAACCGCTCTGGTGTACCATTGATGGAAATCGTTTCCGAACCGGACATGCGCTCTGCTGATGAAGCCATCGCCTATCTCAAACAGCTACATCAACTGATTCGTTTTCTTGGTGTGTCTGGTGGTGACATGGAAAAAGGTCAGTTCCGTTGTGATGCCAATGTATCGGTTCGTCGCCCTGGAGAACCTTTTGGTACACGCACTGAAATGAAAAACATGAACTCCTTCCGTTTCATCAAACAAGCCATTGAATTCGAAGTCGTTCGACAAATTGAAATCATTGAAGATGGTGGCGAAGTGATACAGGAATCCCGTCTCTGGGACTCTGTAAAATCTGAGTCCCGTTCCATGCGCAGCAAAGAAGAAGCCCATGATTACCGCTACTTCCCTGAGCCAGACCTACCACCGCTGCGTGTTTCACAACAGGAAGTTGATGCCATCAAAGCAGGCATGCCAGAACTACCCGGCGAGCTGCGTAAACGCTTTGAAACCGAATACGGTCTCTCCTCCTATGATGCCGATGTATTAAGCCAGACGCGTGAAATATCCGTGTGGTATGAATCTCTGGTCGCAGCGCATCCGGCGGATCCGAAACGCTGTGCCAACTGGCTGGCCAATGAACTACTTGGGCGCCTTAAGGAAGCTGGCAAAGATCTGGCTGATTCACCCGTTTCAGCCAAACGTTTGGCTGGCCTGCTCGACCGTGTTGGAGACAACACTATTAATGGGAAAAGTGCCAAAGATATTCTCGATGACATGATGGAATCGGATGATGATGCCGACGCCATTATTGAAGCCAAAGGACTGAAGCAGGTTAGTGATACCGGTGCTATTGATACAATCATTCTTGAAGTGATGGCTGCCAACCCGGATCAGGTGGCAGGTTACCGTGGTGGAAAAGATAAACTGATGGGCTTCTTTGTTGGTCAGGTCATGAAAGCATCACGCGGCAAAGCCAATCCGGGCATGGTCAATCAGCGTTTAGCAGAACTTCTCAAAGGTTGATACCTTCATGACAGCTAAACTGCGCACGGCTATTGGAGTCTGCGCAGTTGTATTGGCGCTGATCGTTCTATTGTGGGTGCGTCTGGATGCAGACGCACTCAATACCCGCTTAAGTGAGCATATGAGCCATTATGCCAATGCAAGCATGCAGAGTGAAAAAACTGCGGTGACATTTATGCATGGCATAGGGCTACGCTTGGATCAGGTAAAACTTGATCACCCGGACTTTCAGCTTCAAGCCAAACATATCAATATAAGCCTTCGGCTACTGCCCCTGCTAATGGGGCAAATTAAAGTCGATACACTTGATATGCATGATGCTCTCTTCAAGCTTAAATCCAATGCTGTAGATTTAAGTGCAACATTCATCTCAAGGCTACCTGTTGAACGCATTCATCTTATTCGAAGCACTGTTGAAGCTCCTGATGGAACCCCTCTGCTCAGCAATCTGCAATTAGAACTCAGGGGCCTCGGCACAGAGCGTGAAACACTGTGGGAGTTCAATGCCCAGAAAGAAAAACAGGCTGTCAGTGGACATGGTCGAATCCTGTTTCATCAGGGCCACATTGAGAGTGGCTTTGGCAAAATAAAGCTGGCCAATTTACCCGTAGCAAAACTGAGTGCCTTTGCCCCAACCTCCTTGATGCACTGGATCGAAGGCGAAGGAAACAATCTATCCGGTTCGGTCACGATGGATATCAGTAAACATCAGACATGGGCCCTATTCGGTGAAATGATGCTCGAAAACGAGCCGAACAAGTTGGCCGTCAAACTGCGTGGTAAACTTAGTCATCTGAGTGATGGTAAACTGGAGTGGAAAGATAGCTTCATTCATCTGGATGGGCAGGCGGTCATTGCTATTGTCGGCTCTTGTGAACACAACAACTGCAGCACCACGCTGGATGCTAAAAATATTGAACTGATGCGCTGGCATCCATTTATCCCTAAGGGCGTCACCTTCCACCGCGACATTTCAGGCACAACTCAGTTGATGGCATCGCTACAATGGAATGAAAAAACATGGCAAGGCCAGGCCGCTCTGGAGCTCAATGACGCCAGCTTCCAGTATGATGACCAAACCATTGCTTTACCGCCATTACACCTGGATGTGTATGAGCTTTCCGGTAGCACAACGACATGGAATGCGAAGTCGCATATTTCCTCATCCAACGTGACCGGCACCATCAATGTATTAAGTGATCAAAAAGAAAACGGTGATAAAAACCTGGAACTTGAAACCCATGATAGTGACAGTGTGCTATGGCAACCATTAAGTAATTTATTGCTATCTTCATTAGGGCTGAAACCGGTATTGCAAGCAAGTGGCAGCATTCAAGGCTCTGTACACCTTCACCAGCATGAAAAAAAGAAAACGCTGGAGCTAAACATCGATGCGACACCAGCACATATCAACTATCAACCATGGGGAAATAAAGCAGCCAATGTAGTTGCACTTTGTCAGGTTGATATCACAATATCTGATCACAAACCCTCTGCTATCAATATGAACCGTTGCCAGCTGGATGCATCGAGCATTACAGGGTTAAACTGGTCAGAAAAAAAAGAACAACATGCTCTGAGCATTGAGACATTGAAATTGGATTTTGACTCACTTAAAAAACAATCCATCGCCGTTCCAGCCAGCATGCAGGATATTACCGGCCAGCTTACAGGCAGCGGAAGCAGCCATTGGAAAGCACCGCAGCACTGGACTGCCAATTTGCGTGGTAGCTTTCAACTTCAACATATCGGCACCCAGGATTGGCATAGCGATGGTGAAGTACAGATCGACAAGGGCACCTTCAGCTCCGAGCATCTGCTTGTTGATGGCATATTTGGCAAAGCAAGCTTGCAGGGCTCCTTCAACCAGGACAGCCAACGCGGCGATATTGATATCATCAGCGGCACACTGGATTGGAGTAGCCTGCCCCCCCTCTCTTCTCCGCTGCTACAAATATATCTGCGCGGAGAGATCAAACAGGCTGAATTAACACTATTACATAATCAATGGCATAATATACGCAGTGTCTACAGCTTATCTCAAGGCGCGTTGACCCTAAAAAAACTACAGAGTGCCTTTGCTGCCGGTACGCTCACAAGCAAACAGATTGTATTCTCACCTACTCCTGATGGCTTGCAAATTCAAGGAGATATACTGGGCCAGAACATTCAACTCGATCAGGTTCAGGGCTTAAATGATTGGATGCAAGCGGATATCAGCGGCTCCCTGCAGGCCAATATCATTTTGAAGGGTCTTATCACAAGCACGATTCCAGAGCGTAACTGGCAGGATACATGGCGGCGAAGCAATGGTGATATCTTGATCTATAGTGGCAACTGGAAACAACACAAAAAGGCAGAATCTCTGTCTGTACGTTTGGGCTTTAAATCCCCTTCTTTAACACACGCTTATGCTTACAAAAAACTAGAATTTCGCTTTCGTGTGTTTGAAAAAAAAGCAGATATATCCGGCATCTCCTTGCTTAGTCATGAACAGTCATTCCAAGGCAAAGCCAGCATAAACTCAGATTCAGATTTGACCGGGATCATACAAAACAATACGGATCAAAGTCGCTGGCTTCTGGAGAGCCCGCTACCGCAAATTCTGTGGAGACAGGAGTAACGCAACCTGATCAAACACATATGCATAAATAACATTCTTTTCACATTCCACTTGAGCATTCTTTTCGCTATGGCAGAATAAAGTCATGAAAAGACTATCTATTCGCGTCCAACAAATTAAACCATCGGCCACACTGGCCATCACTGCCAAAGCAGCCGAAATGCGCGCTGCGGGAAAAAGTGTGATTTCACTCTCTGTCGGAGAGCCGGATTTTGAAACACCACAAGCAGCCCGTGAGGCAGGCATTGAGGCTATCAAAACCGGTTTCACCCGCTACACGGCAGTTGCCGGTATCCCTGAACTACGGAAAGCAGTCGCCGCGAAGTTCAAGCATGATAATGATCTTGAATATAGCGCTGACGATATCCTGGTATCATCAGGCGGCAAACAGTGTATTTATAACCTGCTGATGGCCGTTATGAATCCGGGTGAGCGCGCAATTATCCCTGCGCCTTACTGGGTATCTTATCCGGATATGGTAAAATTAGCGGAAGGCACACCTGTCATTGTACAGACCACTGCGGCGGACGGCTTTAAAATCACCGCAGCACAACTGGATGAAGTATTGTGCCATCGTTGCAAAATCCTGTTCCTTAACTCCCCCTCGAACCCTACCGGCATGGCCTATTCTGCAGAAGAATTGAAGGCCATTGGCAATGTGGTGCGTAAACATCCGGAACTGATTGTTGCTACCGATGATATGTATGAAAAAATTCTCTTTGATGGGAAAGCCTTTGCCACCTTTGCACAGGTCAACCCGGACTTAAAAGATCAAACCGTAACCCTAAGCGGTGTATCCAAAGCCTATTGCATGACTGGCTGGCGCATTGGTTTTTGTGCAGGGCCAAGCTTAATCATTAAAGCCATGTCCAAAATTCAGGGTCAGAGCACATCCAACCCGAATTCCATTGCACAGAAGGCAGCTCTGGCAGCTCTTGAGGGGCCAACCGATGAATTGGACAAGATGGTTGCCACCTACGAAACCCGCCGCACATGGTTGGTAGCAGCCATCAATGCTATTCCGGGCATGAACGCCATCACACCTGATGGTGCCTTTTATGTATTTCCATCCGTAGAAGCCTGGATTGGAAAAACCACGCCATCCGGCATCACGCTGACAGACGATGTGGTCATTTGTGAATGGTTACTCGAAGAAGCAGGTGTTGCACTGGTGCCGGGCACGGCCTTTGGTTCCCCCGGTCATATCCGTTTCTCCTATGCAGTTAGCCAGGACACCCTGGAGGATGCGGTCAACCGCATCTCTGAAGCCGCCAACAGTTTAAACGACTAAACTACGCAACCAGTCTCTGAATCGGGTTATCATTTTCAATAACCCGATTCAGAGATTATTCCATCTATCCTCTATCGAGCTTCAATCCTCGCTTCAAATCGATATTAATCTGCTCTCGCGTAATGCTGAATCCGGCCAATTGAACGGTTCGCACTCCTGCTCAATCGATCATTCGCATACACCTCTGCATGCCGATGCTCTCTTGAAGGCCTCATCATCCGGCTCTGATGGTGATCAAATCTACCATGATAGTGCGGATTCCTGTTTGTACTGTAGCGGGCATATTGATACGTATGGCTGCGGCGTGTTTGTTCATATCTCTGTTTGTGATCTCTTCTATGTTTCGCTTGATAACGATGATCCCTATATATCGAATTTCTATAATGATCACGCTGGTGATATTGATATGCAGGGTAAACAACGCGTTGTGGACTTTGCGCATGCCTTGGCGCGGTATGCACATTGGATAACAGAGCACCTGCAAATGCCCCAAACATAGCGCCCATCATAGCTCCTTCTGCAGTTTCATCGGTCTGTGAGCCAATCAAAGCACCGGCTGTCGCGCCAACTGCCGCACCGGTCAACATACCTCGCTCTTGCGGCCCGGCAGCAGCAGTGAACGGCAGCGCTGCACATAACATCATCGAACAACCAAATAATATTTTTTTCATGATCATCTCCTTGTCTTTGAACATCGAAACATGATCAGTCTGCAAACATCAGCATGATTAAGACATGTGGACATTATCAACCTGACAGGGGAATTATCGCGCTGACATAGACGACATGCCTCACCGCTAACATTTCTCTTGTGAGTGTATATCATTTCCATCCATGACGGATATTTTACAACTGCATCCACAAACTCAGCTGCAATGTTCACTTAAAGGTCTCTATTTAAAGCTGAATTTACATCAAATAGCAGCCCCATCAGAGCTATTTATGTATGCCAATTATATTAGCAGCGTCGATGGGCGTATTGCTTTACGTGATGCCGAATCTGGCGAATTCATGGTGCCCGACAACATTGCCAACAAACGAGATTGGCGACTATATCAAGAGCTGGCAGCGCAAGCCGATGTCATGATCACCTCGGCTCGTTATTTTAGGCAATTGGCTATAGGTAAAGCTCAAGATTTGCTTCCGGTGGGAACAGCGCCTGAATATAGCGACCTGACTGCATGGCGTGCGCAACAGGGGCTAAACCCACAGCCAGATGTCGTAATCATCTCCAACTCGCTGGAGCTCCCTGTCCGGGCATTGGCGCAATTAAATGATCGGCGCGTTATCGTTTGCACCAGTAAGCAAGCAGACGATGAGAAGGTCAATCAGCTTAAAGCATCAGGCCTGACGGTTCTGATCGCCGGACATCATCAGGTTGAAGGTAAACAGCTCAAACAACAGCTCATTGAATTCGGATACCGCAGTGCTTATATGATCGCAGGCCCTGCAGTCCATCACACACTCATCAGTGAGCAGGTACTCGATCATCTGTTTTTAACCACACGCTTGAACCTGCTGGCAGGAAATGCATATCATACCATCCTGAACGGCAACATGAGTGCTACCGAGCTGGAGCTGCTATCACTCTACCTGGACACGGATATATCCTGTCAGCAATTATTCGCTCAATACAGACTCAAGAGGTAAAAAGATGACAACGATGTATGGCATTCCGAATTGCGACACCATAAAAAAAGCACGCCGTTGGTTGGATGCAAACGATGTGGCATATCAATTCCATAATTATAAAAAAGATAGCATCACCCCAGAGGTACTGAAGCAATGGGTCGATCAGCTTGGTTGGGAAGCGCTACTCAATAAACGCGGCACAACCTGGCGCAAACTACCTGATGCTCTCAAACATGATATCGATCAGGACAAAGCCATCGCCTTGATGTGTGAACATACATCCATGATCAAACGCCCCATATTGGTTTGTGGCAATCACATCGAAGCAGGCTTCTCCGACATGCGCTATCAAGCGCTGTTTGCATGAAACAACACCACCATCAACACATTGAATTTGCAGGGCCTGCAGGGATATTGCAGGGGCTCTATCAACAGGGTGATGTCAACAAACCAGCCGTCGTTGTATGCCATCCACACCCACAATATGGTGGCACCATGCGCAATAAAGTGGTCTATTGGATCGCTAGAGCTTTTGAAGATGCAGGCTGTTCAGTATTGAGGTTCAATTTTCGCGGCGTGGAGCAATCCGAAGGCGAATGGGATGAAGGGCGTGGTGAAGCAGATGATGCGGCCGCAGCATTGGATTGGCTATATGCGCAGCACCCCAGCCTCCCCTTATGGATGGCAGGTTTCTCCTTTGGCTGTTATGCAGGACTTCAGGCTGCCAGAAAAGATCAAAGAGTATCGCGTCTGTTTGCCGTTGCTCCGGCGGTGAACCTCTGGTCATTTGCTTTCATGGCTGGAGAGCAGCGCCCCTTTACAGTAATTTCTGGAACGGCAGATGAAATCGTGCCCTTTGAGCAAGTGTATTTGAATATAAAAGGACAGACCAATATTGATTTTCATCGTATAGAAGGTGCAGGGCACTTTTTCCCAGAACATAAGGATCAGATGATTTCAGCATTGATGAGCAACGTGAACATCTAATACGCTAAACATCAGAGTTTAATAATGGATTTAGCACATCTTTGAAGCAGACCTACTTATTGACCAGCTTACTGATAAGCCGGTCAAGGTCATCCGGATTAAAGGGTTTACTGATCAGAATAGTATTGTTCATATTGCGCGTCTCTTCTGTCACCAAAGACTGATCATAACCGGTTGCATAAATCACTGGCAGGTCAGGCCTCAACAAACGCATTTTTTTGGATGCCGCCACCCCGTCCATATGTGGCATAACAATATCGGTAATTAGAATATCCCACAGATCAGACTGCTCTTCAAAGGCCCTACAAGCTGCACGCCCATCGCAAGCGATGGTAACCTCATGGCCCATACATTCGAGCAGCTCTTTGGTGGATTCCAATACGCGTTCATCATCATCCACCAGTAAAATATTAATCCCCTCAGCAAAGGTTTTATCCGTATCTATTAAGGCTATTTTCTGAGGCATAAGCGTGGGTAAAAACAGATGAAAACTACTGCCATGCCCGGGCTTGCTTTCAACATCAATAATACCGTGATGGTGTCGAACACAGCCCATTACCATCGCCAAACCCAACCCACTACCCAGTTGTTTGGTCGAAAAGAACGGATCAAAAATACGATCAATCATATTTTCAGGTATGCCTTTACCATTATCACGAATCAATACATGGGCAAAGTTCCCATGCCTGAGCACAGGATATTTCTTCAACAGCTCCCCATGCGCACTACTATTAAACGGCGTCAGGGTAATTTCTATCTGGGGGGCTTCAACATCCTTACAGGCATCGACTGCATTTTGCACAATATTGAGTAACGATAATTGCAGTTGATTTGCATCACCGCGAAAATGAACCGCTCCCCGCTCAAAACTTGATATAAGTTTGATATTTTCCGGCACATTGTGTCGAGCCAGTTTCACAAACTCATTCATGAATGACGATAGCGAAAACTCTTTGGCAAAATGCTCACCCTGCCGCGCAAATGTCAGCAGCTGTTTGACAATTTCTGCAGCATCCTGAGCAGAAGCCTGAATCTTTTTCATCCGCTCGGCTGTTTTGGGCAGATGCGATACTTCTCGCGAAGCCAGATACACCTGACCAATTAAACCAGCCAGCAGGTTGTTGAAATCATGCGCAATGCCGCCAATAAGGGTAATTAAGGCCTCCTGCTTTTGGGTATCGCGCATTTTTTCTTCCAGAGAGATATACTGACTAATATCTTCTTGAATAATGATATGGTGTGTTAATGCCCCATCACCATCGATAATTGGAGCGATACTGATCGAAGCAGTAAAACTGCTTCCATCCCGCCGAACAATGTTCTGCCTACCTACCCAAGCTTCTTCAGCTTTAATGCTTAGCTTCAATTGCTGGTTAACATGATTTTCACTCTTTTCAATCAATGTATCAAAATAGCCAACAGTATTTATTTCATCACTACGCCACCCAGTTTGTTCCACAAAACTATGGTTGGCGTATTCAATCTGACCATAAATATCAGTGATAATCACTGCCTCTCCAGCCTGATCAATAGCAGCAGCCAGCTGCATATTTTTCTTTTCCAGTTTTTGCCGTTGATCAAGCTCACTCTTGAGTGACAGAGCCGATTGCTTATATTGCTCAATCAATCGTATTTGTTCTGTCTGATCTTGAATGCTGAACAGGGCGACCTGATAATCTTGTAACCAGGTCACAGTAACCTGTTGCTTTCTGAATTCACCATTGGCCAGAGGACAAGGAATCACATGATAATGCTGTTGCGGAGAGAAAATAACCGGAGCGCCTCCAGTCAGGACTTGCTCTATGCATATTTTAAAGGCATCTGCATTCGTATTTGGAAATAGCTCATACAAGTTCTGTCCAAGCACTTGATCTCTGGACAGATCACACCATTGCTCCATATTTTTATTCCAAAGAACAATGGTCGCATCGCGATCGATAGCCAGAATGCCACTTTCAATATGATCAAGAAGTGGAAATTGGTCTGCTCGATTCTGGTCATCTGCTGTTTGACTGCCTTTTATCACACCATCTGTCCCTCTCAATAGTTAGCCATGATATGCGTTGATCGTTCATCCAGCAAGAAACTGAAACAGGCATGAAAAACAGTTTAATGCACTGTTTTAACAAGCGCTCCTGCGCGAGGAAACTCTTCAACACCCATTCCGTTAAGCGCCGCCAGTTTTTCTGCTGTAAAACGACCAAGTATTTGATTGTGCAGGCGTGCTAATTTAGCCCAGCTATCGCCACGTTTCCATATATGCAGTGTGATGCGTGGGATATCCCCTTCACGCTCTCCTGTATAAGATGAGAAACTCCGTGCGATACTGGAAAAGTCCGACAAATGGTTAACGTACTCACTACGAGGACTCCACATCAACATCACAAATGCCTGCTGCTGCCGCATAAAAATTCTGGCATCAATCTTAGCCTCACTTACATGCGGCGCAGACATCATAATTTCAGCATGCACAAAAGACATACCGGCCTGTTGGCCTGTTTGCACAATGCTGGTGTGTCGCCTTGGAAAAGCACTGTGCAAGAATTCAGTCGGCGTCTGCCGTTTCTGCAACTCTTTGAGCTGCAATTGAAAGAACACCTTCTGTTGGCGCAAACGCGCATTCAACGACGACGGCGTATTGGTGATCACCCACTGCTCAGGAAACGCAAGCTGAATACCAAGGTCGGGATGCAGGAATCGCCGGCCAACCACGGCCCCCTGTTCAGGACTATCACCATAGGGATATCCATCCACCGCAGCCAGCATAACATTACGATTATCCATAGAAAACGATGCATGGGTGGACTTGGCTCGCGTGACCGCCTCAATGATGCGCTGTTCTGTTTTCGGATGACTGGCAAAAGCACCGTGATATTCCTGCACTTTATCACCGGCATCAATTTTCTCTTTGGTATCCAGATCATGCAGACGTTTCAGTGTTTTAAGAATACCCACTGTAGCTTTGGGGTCATAACCTGCCCGGGCAAGGTAGGTGACCGACAATTCATCCGATTGCAGCTCAGCATCTCGCCCGTAACCTTTAATCACTGCCGTTGCCAACAGGTCAGATAGCATACCTGCAGCTTGAGGAATAGGTACAAAGACCGAGGCAATCATCGTTCCCATCTGATACGCCTGTGCTTTGGAATATTGTTTTACCGAATGCCGTGCCGTGACATGGCCGATCTCATGCCCGAGCACAGCAGCCAGCTCTGCTTCACTATTCATATGATTGATCAAACCGCGATGTATATAGATATAACCACCCGGCAACGCGAAAGCATTAATCGTATCGTCATCGACCACATAGAAGCGATAAAAAAGCTCTGGTCGATCAGAAACCCTGGCCATTTTCTGGCCAACACGATCCACATAACGCACCAGAGGATCTTTTGCATCAAGCAACCCCAGACTCTTATTCACTTCCGCCGCAGCTTTTTGACCCAGATCCAGCTCTTGTTTTTCAGTCATCATGACAAAATCGTTGTTGTTGGTGGCAGGATTGGTAGCACAAGCGGAGAGCAAAAACAGCATTGCAGCACTAAAGAAGCGTAAATAGATCATGTTTCAATTATTACGCGTTCACCCGCGAATATCAATTTACACCCTATCATTACCAGAATAATCGCATTAAAATATCCTTTGTTTACGATCATGATTCAGCATATTTCACCGCAGCGTAAGTCAACGACACTTTATTTAAGAGGCTTCACTTTAGGAGCGGAGTATTGAATGGATTAAAGAGTTTTCAAACAGATAATGTTTGTTGTTTTTACTTTGCGCTCCTTTGCGTCCTGAAGGTGAATTGCGCGCTTGTGCAAGAGAGACTCCCCTGGGGGATTGCGGTGAATGATTTTAAAGACTTTTAATACGATTGCCCTACTCTCGTTATGGGCGCAGATCATAAGGGGAGTGTAAGCTCAGATACAAATTACCCATGAATGACATACGAATCACCCCTGCAATGGTCACCTTCTGTCCAGCCTTGGGAAGATCGGAGGCTACAAACCATTGTCGAGCAACACGTGGCACACTGATCGAGAGTTTCCCCAGTCTAAAACGCCATGACCGAACACCATCCACATAACCACGCACCAGATGGAACTGGCCAATGTGATGGTTCTTAACATCAGAGGCATCCAGTACACGCCATCGCTCAGATTTCCACATACCACGCATCTCATTTCTGGCCGCCAGCTCACTCTTTAACAGTGCCTTAGTCCAATAGAAATTAGGTGCAAAGGTATATACATGCGCCAAACCTTCTCGCACCATGATCTCATTCACCCAGCGACCATCACGCAGATAGACTTGCGCCAATGTACGACCATATTTATCACGCTTTTCTCTGTCCAAACGCAATTGCACCAATTGATTAGAAAGCAATGCCTTCAGTTGCCGTTTTGCCTGTTGACTATAAGGCTGTGCGGCTTGCTTACCATGTGCAACTTCCGGGCTATTGATGCCCAACAAACGCACCTTTTCACCGCCACTGGTGCGAAACGTGTCGCCATCAAATACGTATGCCACCTGCACCCAGCGCGATTGACCAACAACAGAGAGTGTACCTGCGTGCACAGCTGCTGCATAAAAGCACAACAGCGCCACACATAAGAGTTTAAGCAGGTTGCCTAACAAGTGATCCTACGAGATCAGTGTAAGTATTCATATCATGCTGCTCAAGATATTCAGACATACCATCGAGTAACTTCTTGCACATCAACGGATCATAAAACAGGCCAGTGCCAACACCAATCGCATCCGCACCCACAATGGCAAATTCAATCGCATCTTTGGCATTGGAAATACCACCCTGCCCCAGAATAGGGATACCATGTTTGGCAGCCACAGCGCGTGTCTGATGAATTTTCCATAGTGCTACCGGTTTAATCGCAGGACCGGACAGGCCGCCGGATACATTATCAATGATCGGCTTGCGACTATGAACATCCACGGCCATACCCACCAATGTATTTATCACAGAGAGACCGTCACTACCCGCCTCAATCACCGCACGGGCTGTTTCTGCAATATCAGCATTGTTCGGCGAGAGCTTGGTAATCAATGGTTTTTTTGTCATCGGACGCATCGCTTCAACCACACGTGCTGCCATGGCCGGATTATTACCAAAATGCACGCCACCCTCTTTTACATTGGGGCAGGAGATATTGATCTCAATTGCAGTGACCGGTGAATCATCGAAGATACGCGCCATTTCCGCATACTCTTCAGGGCTGGTGCCATTGGCATTGGCCCAAAACTGTGTTTGATCATGCGGCAGATTAGGCAGGATCTTATCGATCACATAACGCGCGCCGGGATTCTGCAGACCAATGGCATTGAGCATACCCGATGGCGTTTCATACAACCGACGCGGCGCATTACCCATGCGTGGCTCCAGCGTCGTTCCTTTAAGAATCACCGCACCAATATCACAGTTATTCCAGCCTTCAATATGGGTGTATTCCTCACCAAAACCGACACAGCCGGATAATAGCACTAGGGGTGTTTGCAGTTTAAGGCCTGCAAAAGAAACGGAGAGATCTGTATGTAGTGTCATAGCCCAAGCATAGCGCCGAAGATAGATTCAGCCTATGATGTTTTTCACTAAATGATTATTCTACTATAGAATTGTCAACAGATCGTCATAAAGTAGATAAAAAGGATTGCGAATTCTATATGCCCGATAAGGAAATTGTACCTCAGCTAAATATAAAGCGCGGCATGCGCTGGCACATGATGGTGGCCATGGTCGGGATTATTATGACCATGATTGTAATGTTGACCGTCCTGCAAGTCTCAGCACAAAAAGACAGCCTTAATAATGCTCTGGCTGCACATAGCTCTTTCTTGCAAGAGCAGGTGCATAAGAAAGCGAGTAAAGCCAGTAAGAAAATGTCACTTCAGATCGAAAGACTCGTTTCAACCTACCGTATTCGTCTTACTGATACATACATTAACAATGTTATTAAGGACATTGATGACCTGAAATATGTTATCCTCGTAGAGGGAAAAAAAGCCAAATCAGCCATCGGCAGTGACCTCGTTGATTCAGCCCTTCGTGAATACATCCTCTCAGGTGAGATATCAGCCTTTGCCGCCATGCAAACAGAGACCATGCATCATGACTTCACAGTTGGTAATCATGCTTTTATGGAAAGCGTTGTTCCCATTATGGTTAATCAGAAACAATGGGGCGTCGTTCGTCTGGGGTTCTCTGTCGATGAGTTAAATGAAAACCTGGCCACATCCCGTTTACGCAATCATGCTGCCATTGCAGCAGCTTTAACCAGAGCCTCTGTGACATCATTATTGTTTCTTATTTTAGGAGCCTTCGGAGTATATTATTTTGCCCGCCGATGGACAGACCCTATTCAAAAACTCGTCCATTTTTCGCACAAACTGGCCAATGGTGACTTTTCCGCTACCGCCCATATCAGCAGCCGTAACGATGATGAAATTGGCCTGCTAGCAGCATCCCTTGAAGACATGGCCGAGTCACTCAAACACTCTTATGCACAACTCGAAGAACACAGCCACACACTGGAAGATAAAGTTGAAAAACGCACCCGTGAGCTAGCCGAAGCACGCGACAAAGCGCTAGCGGCGACACGCACAAAAAGTGATTTTCTGGCCAATATGAGCCATGAAATCCGCACCCCTATGAATGCCGTGATCGGCATGACGCACCTGGCCAGAGATGGCGCCACAGACAGTTCACAACGCCAATATCTTGATAAAATACTCACCGCTTCAGAAAACCTATTGCAAATCATCAACGATATTCTCGATTTTTCCAAGGTCGAAGCAGGAAAAATGGAGTTGGATCCGGCCGATTTTTATCTGCAGGAGACGCTGGATCATGTCGATAGCGTGGCCGCAATACAAGCTCACCAAAAAGGCCTTGAATTTATCGTGGATGTGCCAGCTGATATCCCCATGCTACATGGTGATTCCCTGAGGCTGGGTCAAGTGCTGCTAAACCTGGTCAGCAACGCCGTGAAATTTACGCAAACAGGATATGTACAGGTCAAAATATCACCGATCCAACAAAGTGATACAGGCATCGACCTCCGCTTCAATATCTCGGACTCCGGTATTGGTATGTCTGAAGATCAGATGGCACATCTGTTTGAAGCCTTCACGCAAGCCGATGCATCAACCACACGCAATTATGGTGGAACAGGTTTGGGACTGGCTATTTGTAAGCAGATGGTAAACTTAATGCAGGGAGAATTCACCGTTGAAAGTGCCCCTGATCAGGGTAGTAGTTTCCAGTTTGATATTCACTTTGGGCTCGGTGATGCCAATGCCAGAGCACTATTCACAGCTGGCAACAACGCGCCATCAAACAACATGCAAGCACTACAAGGTGCGCATGTGTTGCTGGTGGAAGACAACGAGATCAACCAACAAGTTGCCGATGGACTATTAAGTAAAGCCGGTGTGAATCTGCACATCGTTCATAATGGCAAACAGGCCGTGGGCGCAGTCAAATCCAAAGCATTTGATGCTGTGCTAATGGATATGCAGATGCCGGTCATGGATGGCCTGACAGCTACACGACTGATTCGTGCAGATGGTGCTTTTGCTCAACTACCAATCATCGCCATGACAGCTAATGCCATGAGTGCTGATCAACAGGCATGTATTGATGCAGGCATGAATGATCACATTTCCAAACCCATTGACCCGGGCGTATTGTACAACACATTAGCGCGATGGATCACCCATTCAGCATCGAATGAAATAGATCTCTCTGGCTCCGCTGCCAGCAACACACAGCCTGACGATATTGAATTTTCTGGTCTGCAAGGCATAGATATTGATGATGGTTTACAGCGACTGGCAGACGACAAACAACTATATCGACAAATCTTGTGCAGTTTCCGTGATTCACAAGGCGATAGCATACAACGCATGCAAGTTGCTGTGGCAGCGGATGATTATGCCTCGGCAGGGTCAATTGCACATATACTGAAAGGACTTGCAGGCAATATAGGGGCCAAAGTACTGATGCAACAGATAGCAACGCTGGAGTCGGCTTTATCAACAGGGGAACCCGTTGATGACAACATCTGGGAAACGGCTGAAATGCAACTTACAACGATTACTGAAAGTTTAAGCGGCCTATGTGCTACGGTAACACCAGAAGATCAAAGACACGAAAAGAGTGTGGATCGTGATACAGTCAACAACCTTATCGATCAGATGCGTCTGTTATTAGAAGATTATGATGGCGATGCGGTGGATCTACTGGATGAGCTCAGCGTAGCACTTGGGGATAGCAATACGCAGCATATATCATCCCTGCGCCAGCATCTCGCCGCTTATGATTTTGATGCGGCTCTCACTAACTTGAACGCCATCACATTGCCTGATGGCAATGAAATATGAAAAAGTTCACATTCACCTCTCTCCTTTTACTATTTGTTAAGCCTTGCATAGGTTTGCCCCATGTCTAACAAACAAACGCAAATCAACAATCCTCTGCATGGCATTACTCTTGAAAAAATGATCACCGATCTGGTTAAACATTACGGCTGGGGCGAGCTGGGCATCTACGTCAGGATCCGCTGTTTCAATAGTGACCCATCAGTGAAATCCAGCCTGAAATTTCTACGCAAGACCCCCTGGGCCAGAACAAAGGTAGAAAATTTATACCTCGAAATGCTAAGAGAGAAAGAGCCCGCCGAAAAAAAATCGCCTTGGCCTAACAGAGATTAACAGCCTCGTGATCACTCTCGATATGTTAAGAGTATTTTTTGGCCTTATGCAGGGAGATGCTGATTTATTTCTGTTACAACAGACGCTACCGTATGCTAAGCTCATCAATGCTGGTGGAGGATTAAAGCATGCAAATCGTTGAAGGTTCTTCAAGTAATCCAGATGCATTCGATGCTATTGTTGAAGCGACAGGCCACTGGGCTGATGATGTGTCGCCCGACATCCTGTTTGTGTTTCACTCTTCAGCCCAGTATTCACCCGACGTTGCTGCAGCACTTCACACACGCTTCCCGAACACATTAATCGCCGGCTGCACAACTGCCGGAGAATGGATTAGCGGACAACATAAAAACAGTTCACTGGTACTCTCAGCTATCACAACGCCTGATATCCGTTGGGCCAGTGCAGTGATTGAGAACCTCAACGATTCTGCTGCCGAGAGTGCAAAATCAGTATGTAATGCGATGTTAACGCAGCTGGATATCGCATGCAGCGAACTCAACCCCGAACACTATTTTTGCCTGAGTTTCTTCGATGGTCTGAGTACACGCGAAGAACCTGTGATCGCAGCCATGGCCAATGAATTGGGAAATATTCCTTTGCTCGGTGGCTCAGCCGGTGATGACCTGAAATTTGAGCATACCTTTGTGATTGCCAATGGCAAAACATATCAGCATGCAGCACTATTTATTCTGGCAGAGAGCAGGGTTCCATTTCATGCCGTCAAACATCAGCATTATATGCCCGGTGATATTGATGTGGTGATTACCAAAGCGGATGTCGATAAACGGCTGGTATATCGACTTGATGGCATACCCGCCGCCGAGCGTTATGCCCAGTTACTCGGCATTGAAATGGGTGATCTGACAGCACAGATCTTTTCGGATAATCCACTGACCTACCCTTATGGCGATGAGTGTTATGTACGTGCACTCAGGCGAGTTTGCGAAGATAATTCGCTTGAATTCGGATGTGCGATCGAAGAGGGCATGGTGCTGAATTTGTGCAAACACCAGAACATGATTGACGAGTATAACAAGTTCATCACAGAGATTAAGCAACAGACAGGTAAAGCAGAGCTGCTTTTGATATGCAACTGTATTTACCGCGCACTGGAAGGTAGTGATGCCAATATAAACCAGCAGTTGGCAGAAAAAACCACTGCCATAAGCAATCATGTGATCGGTTTTGATACCTATGGCGAACAATGGCAAGGCTTGCATGTGAATCAGACACTGGTTGCATTGGCGCTGGGTTCAGCATGAGCGACAAGCCGACTGCGGACACACTGCAAAAACAGCTGGATGCTGCACAGGAAACCATCAAAGCGTTAAGCAAACGCATGCGCCAGTTGGACAGCAACGCGTCTCAACTGCCTTTTCAGAAACAACTGCAATCCTATCAGCAGCGCATTGCAGAAAAATCCAAGGCACTGGAAAAAGTTGAGGACTGGTTTGAACTGATTGTTCAAAACGCTATGGACGCCATCATTCGGCTGGATCATGATGGATATATCAAATCATGGAACCCCATGGCTGAGCAGATGTTTGGCTTCAGCGCCCAGGAAGTCATCGATCAACGGCTTGAAGACATCCTCATCCCCAAACATCTGCATGCCACCAGCCTGAATTATTTTCATCGTCATTTAGCACGCGGCCGTGGTGCCTTGATGAACCAGAGAGTCGAAGGCATTGCGCAATGCAAAGATGGCACAGAGCTCCCTGTCGAGTTTGTCGGTTCGGTCGTACAACAGGGGGACACGCTGGCTTATGCCATGGTTCTGCGCGATATAAGCGAGCGCAAAGCTGCCGAGCAAGCCTTGCGGAAATCGCATGCCGACCTGGAAGCACTGGTGGAAGCACGCACCGGTGAAGTCAGGGATCTGGCCTCTATCATTGAAGCCACGCTGAATTTTGTAGGCATCGCTGACTTGCAGGGGCATGTGCTCTACATCAACCCGGCAGGCAGAAACATGATAGGTTTGAATCAGGAGCAGGCAGTGGATGACATGACAGTCGATGCATTCCATAGCCCTGAAACATATCAACTGCTGCAAGAACGTATTTTCCCACAAACCATCAAACAGGGCGTTTATGAATCCGCATGTGAATTCCTCGATCAGCAAACCAATAGTATTGCCGCCGCCTGCACATTCATGTCTTTACCCGACACGCAGGGAAACCCGAACCGTATAGCTGTTATTGCACGAGACCTGCGTCGGGAGATCGCCTTACAACAACAGATGGAGCATGTGGACAGACTGGAATCCATGGGAGTATTGGCCGGTGGCATCGCGCATGATTTCAACAACATTCTTACCGCTATCATTGGCAATACCGGCATAGCCAAACGCAAAATCGATCCCTATTCGCTAGGACAGGAATACCTGCAGAGAATCGAGCAATCCAGCCTTCAGGCCGCCAACCTGTGCAAGCAGATGCTGGCATATTCAGGTAAAGGTGATTTTATTATTAAGCCGATCAACCTTTCCACGCTTGTTGAAGAGATGCACTCCCTGCTGGAAGTGTCCATCGACAAAAGCGTTATATTGAAATGTGATCTCTCTACAACACTGCCAATGGTTGACGCTGATATCACCCAGATACAGCAAGTGCTCATGAATCTGGTCATCAATGCCTCTGAAGCCATGCTCAAACAGAGTGGTGTCATCGTGGTAGCAACGGGGATTATGCAGGTTGATGAGCTCTGTCTAAACAGCTCAATCCATAAACCGGACATTTCTACTGGCCGCTTTGTCTATCTGGAAGTATCTGATTCCGGCTGCGGCATGGATGCCGACACCAAAAAGAAAATCTTTGATCCTTTTTTCACCACCAAATTTACAGGTCGAGGCTTGGGTATGAGCGCAGTACTGGGCATCGTGCATGGTCATCACGGCTTGCTCAAGCTCTATTCTGAACCCGACAAAGGCACAACATTTAAAATCGCCTTACCCATAACCGAATCACCCAAGCAGAGTGAACCGACCAGCAAAGCTCAGATGGAACCTTCCTCTGGTCTGATCCTTGTTATTGATGATGAAGAAACCATCCGTGAGCTGGCCAGCATGATACTCGAAGAGATGGGCTTTGAAGTGATCACCGCTGTCGATGGTCGAGATGGTGTTGCATGTTTTCGCCAGCACCAACATCGTATCACCGGTGTACTGCTTGATATGACCATGCCGCATATGAATGGTGAAGAGTGTTACAACGCATTGCACAACATAAAACCGGACATCAGGGTGATTCTCTCATCAGGCTACAGCGCCGAAGATGCTACCGCGCGCTTTAAAGGCAAGGGACTGACCGGTTTTATTCAGAAACCATATCTCATTGATCACTTTCAGGAGGTAGTATCCAGCTGCTTCAACAGCACATCGTGACAGCGACACACAGTAGCATCTGAAGCACGCCTTTAGCCTCCAACAGCAACCAGCCTGATTCAGGCTCAACACAGGTCTGGCTAGTTGGTATGTGTTTTGCTTCTTACATCTTGATGATGCGTACACACATCAACGGAGCAGATGATGAACGATGATATTTCGATCAAACAGTTATTAAAGGTCATGGTAGAAAAAGATGCTTCTGATCTATATTTGATGGCTGGAGCGCCTCCAGGCTATCGCATTAACGGCGTTATTCTGCGCTTGGGGGAAACCGCTATCAATCCGGCCATTATTGAAAAACTGGCCAACAGCCTGATGAACGAAAAACAAAAAGCTGAATTTGCTGTTGAAATGGAAATGAATCTCTCTACAGCCGTACCTTCTCTGGGGCGATTTCGCGTCAATGCCTATCGCCAGCGTGGTTCAGTCGGCATGGTCATTCGTCAAATCACGACAGAAATACCCTCTCTTGATGAATTACATTTACCAGACATTTTTAAGGACATCGCCATGAGTAAGCGTGGGCTTGTACTAATGGTCGGCGCGACCGGTTCAGGTAAATCCACGTCATTGGCGGCATTGGTGGACTGGCGCAATGCCAATCAGGCTGGCCACATCATTACCATTGAAGATCCTGTTGAGTTTATGCACACCCATAAGAAGTGTTTTGTTTCTCAGCGTGAAGTAGGCTCTGATACAGCATCCTTTCGCGCCGCACTGAAAAACACCCTCCGACAAGCTCCCGATGTTATTCTGCTCGGTGAAATCCGAGAGAAAGAAACCATGGAGCATGCCATCTCATTTGCCGAAACGGGTCACTTGGCGATGGCCACCCTACATGCCAACAACGCCAATCAAGCACTTGATCGTATCATTAATTTCTTCCCCGAAGAACAGCATCAACAAGTATATATGAATCTGGCTTTGAATCTTCGCGCCATTTTATCACAACGTCTGGTCAAGACAGTCGATGGCAAACGCGCTGCCGCCATCGAAATCATGATCAACACACCCCGCTTATCCGACCAGATTCTTAAAGGCGATGTCAGCGCCATCAAAGAAACCATGGAAGAGAGTGCCCAATATGGCATGCGTACATTTGATCAAGCCCTTTTTGAGCTTTGGAAAGATGGCAAAATCACAGAAGTGGAAGCGCTTAGAAATGCAGACTCAGCCAACAATCTGCGTTTAAAGATGAAAATGGCTAATTTGGATTCAACGTCGAACACTCCCAAAACAGAAAGCATTCAAGGTGATGATAGTGATGGTTTGGAGTTATCCATTTAGCGAGGCCCTCAATACACCATATCATCAATTTTTCTTCCCCCCACCGATCCACCTGTCTAGTCTTATCCACCATTATGCCATTTCTCGATAAAATGCTTGCTTACAATCACTCATGGGCCGATCAGGTCATACGGGATACTCCTGATTTTTTCAAAAGCATCTCACAAACCCAGAATCCGGAAACCCTGTGGATAGGCTGTTCAGATGCGCGTGTCGGTCCAGACAAACTGGCAGGATTGCCAATAGGTTCTGTATTTGTGCATCGCAATGTTGCTAATATCTTTGCCACCAATGATTTAAACTCGTTGGCCGTACTCGAATATGCCATTGATGAACTCAAAATACCCAACATCATCGTATGCGGCCATTATGACTGTGGTGGTATTCATGCGGCACTCGAACACAGCGGCGTGCAGCCAGTAGATCTATGGCTGGATCAGGTACGTTTTGTTTACAACAGACATGCTGGGGAATTAAAAAAACTCCCCCCTAAGGAACGTTCTGAGCGTTTGGCTGAACTCAATGTTCAAGCACAGGTACACAATATTTGCCGCAACACCATTGTGCGTGAAGCGTGGAAACGGGGACAACACGTGAGTGTGATTGGTCTAATTTTCGATATTCACGATGGTCATCTAAAACAGCTAGGGCTTGAGTTCCGCAGCCAGAAAGAGTGGGAAGCCTGTTATGGTGAATCATTTTCCGACTGATAAAGACAAATAGTTAAAGATCGACACCCCAATACACTTACGGCTTAGACGTTGACCCCATAATATTAATCACGCGTGCATCCAGATCATGCTCTACACAGCTTATTTCAACATGAATAACGCGATCAGAAAGCAGCGTATCTGCTCGCTCTGCCCACTCAATCAAACAAATCCATGGTGGTTGAAAATAGTCGCGTACGCCGAGCATCTCAATTTCATCGGCATCCTCGAGCCTATACCAGTCCATATGTGCCAATTTATAAATAGCGCCATCATATTCCTGAATAATAGCAAAGGTTGGACTGGGAAGAGCCTCATCCTGAACGCCCAAGGAGCGCATCAAGGCACGACAAAAGACACTTTTTCCAGCCCCAAGTTCACCAGACAAAGCCACCACATCACCCGCTTGAAGTGATGCAGAAAAATCGTTGGCGATACCTATCGTGTCTGTTTCGTTACGGGATAAAAAGTTCAAGCTAATTCAGTGAGCGACCAGCGCTTTGATCACATCATGTTTACAAATCATACCTACTACCACATCGCCAGATTCATCCAATACCGGCAAATGATTAATACGATGATCACTCATGATACTGGATACTTCGTTCAAATCAGCGCTATCCTTCACAGATACCACATCATCTTCTACCAGATCACCCACCGTCATGGCCTGCATTTGCTTAAGTTCTTGCTCAAACTTCGCCGCTCCCATGGGGATAACCATATCAAACAATGCAATCGCAGTCGGCAGATGCAGGTTTCGCTGCTGATCGACCAAATTACTTTCGGTGATCACTCCCAACAAACGCTTGTCATCATCCACCACCAACATGCCTGTGATACCTTCATCAGCAAATCGTTTAGCGACCGCTTCCACTGATAGATCCATATGACAATGCGGCGGAGAAGCATTCATAATATCACGCGCAAAAACCTTGGAATATGCCATAACAGTCCTCCTGTGAATCAAAGCGGCAGCATAAACAACCGACTATCATCCATTATACAGTAAAATCACACAGCGTAAATCCATCACTATGTTTACTCCAGGGCAATCGCATTAAAAACTCACCTTCTGCGTACTCTGCGGTGGAAAATGCTGACTAATATGGTAATCAGGCCTTGTGATAAATTTCTGAACCTGTACTTACAAACGCATCAGACTGCTCAGCCATACCAGCATCAATCGCTTCACGTGTTTCCAAACCATGCTCTTTGGCATATCTACGCACATCATGCGTAATTTTCATGGAACAGAACTTCGGACCACACATGGAGCAGAAATGCGCCACTTTGGCAGAATCCTTCGGCAGCGTTTCATCATGATATAAACGTGCAGTATCAGGGTCGAGAGCCAGATTAAACTGATCATCCCAACGGAATTCAAAACGTGCTTTGGATAAGGCATCATCACGCAGCTGTGAACCGGGATGTCCTTTGGCCAAATCAGCTGCATGGGCAGAAATTTTATAGGTAATCACACCTGTTTTCACATCATCACGGTTTGGCAAACCAAGATGCTCTTTGGGTGTTACATAGCATAACATAGCACAGCCATACCAACCAATCTGGGCGGCGCCAATACCGGATGTAATGTGATCATAACCCGGTGCAATATCAGTGGTCAGCGGGCCCAATGTATAAAATGGTGCTTCATCACAACATTCCAGCTGCAGATCCATATTCTCTTTGATCATCTGCATTGGCACATGGCCAGGGCCTTCAATCATCGTTTGCACATCATGTTTCCAGGCGATTTTGGTCAATTCACCCAGCGTTCTCAGCTCACCCAGCTGCGCCTCATCATTGGCATCAGCGACCGATCCCGGACGCAGACCATCACCAAGAGAGAAAGAGACATCATAGGCTTTCATGATGTCACAAATTTCTTCAAAATGGGTGTAAAGGAAATTTTCCTGATGGTGCGAAAGGCACCATTTGGCCATAATTGAACCACCACGAGATACAATGCCAGCCAGACGTGTTGCAGTCATCGGCACATAGCGCAGCAACACTCCGGCATGAATGGTGAAATAATCCACCCCCTGCTCGGCCTGCTCAATCAAGGTATCGCGGAACACTTCCCATGTCAGATCTTCAGCAACACCGTTCACTTTTTCCAATGCCTGATAGATCGGCACCGTGCCAATGGGCACAGCAGCATTACGGATAATCCATTCGCGTGTTTCATGAATATTCTTGCCAGTGGAGAGATCCATAATGGTATCCGAACCCCAGCGGGTCGCCCATGTCATCTTATCTACCTCTTCTTCAATCGATGAAGAGAGCGCTGAGTTACCAATATTACCATTAATTTTCACCAGAAAGTTTCGACCGATGATCATGGGTTCAAGTTCAGGATGATTAATGTTGGCCGGGATAATTGCACGCCCACGTGCGACTTCATCACGTACAAATTCAGCTGTAATCACACGCGGAATATTGGCTCCGAAAGATTGACCCGGATGCTGTTTGGTGATTTCACGCAAGTGCTCACGCTTCTGATTCTCACGAATCGCCACATATTCCATTTCAGGTGTAACAATGCCCTGACGCGCGTAATGCATCTGGCTCACATTTTTGCCGGACTTGGCTTTGCGTGGCTGTTTTACATGTTCAAAACGCAGATGATCCAGACTTTCATCATCACGACGCT
Organism: Mariprofundus sp.; assembly: GCA_030951045.1. Lineage (GTDB taxonomy): Bacteria > Pseudomonadota > Zetaproteobacteria > Mariprofundales > Mariprofundaceae > Mariprofundus. Next base: position 18,597 of record JAUZQJ010000021.1, on the reverse strand, counting down.
CGTTACCATAAGCGGAAGACAGACCCGTTAACGGTGCTGTATCCTGACGCTCTTCAATCCAGGCTGCACGCACATCAGGCAACCCCTTCTGCAAATCGAGATCGATATCCGGATCGGTATAAGGCCCTGAAGTGTCATACACTAAAACAGGATCATTCTCTTCGACACCATCATTCATCTGCGTCGGAGAGAGTGTAATTTCACGCATTGGCACCTGAATATCGGGACGGGATCCCTCAACATACACCTTACGCGAGTTCGGAAATGACTGCTGCGCATCGTAGCTGTGTTGTTCTATATTCGGGTTGTTAGCATGTATCGGCATTGTTCCTCCAGAGGTAGCACTCCTAAGAGCGAGCGGCAACTATAACCAAGTCATACAGTAGGGCATAGCACCGCTATTACCCCTTCAACAATTATGCTTAAGCAGACTTATGCTGGAGCCTTCAATTATCCCGTTCTGCTCTGTAACCCGGTTTGGCCAGAATTTCTACATATACTGCCTCAAACTGCTGTTTTTCTGCCTCATCAATAGCTTTTCCAATATCCGCCACTTCAATCACTTCAGCCAGTTCAGCACTGGGACCAAATTTGCAATCAAAATCCCAATAGTCCACACCTTCAGATAGATCTTTTTTACGCTCTCTTTTCAGGTATTTTTTCACATCGCACCGTACAGAGTCCACCAGCCTTGCGACCTTTTTTTTCGGGTGACTTAATTGAAACGTTTTTTTCATAGCATCCTCGCTTAATTATTGAGCAAGACATATTGGGTTATACCAAGGTGGTCATTCAAGCTGATCAATAATCCGCGCAGTATGGCCTGATCACATCCATCTAGCGACCACAATCATATAGAAGCCAATGTGACTGATCTGTTCTCCCCTCTCAGCAACGCACATGCGATTAAACATGATGCATTCAACAATATTTATCACCCCATTCATGAATAGCATCACATTTCAAAAAACGATTACGTTATGAACTGAACACCTACTGTAATTTAGGTAAGAAAAAGATTATTCTATGCTGAACATGGACACTTCGGGAGGCTGATTTGCATGAGCTGCATCTGAAACACGATCTGGATTTCATGGACCTGTATCACAGCAAGGGCCTGAAACGTATTGATAAACTATTTATCGGCCTGCTTAAATCTCAGAATTCAGATCTTGCGGATCGTCTGTTGGCGGCCAGATCCAATCCTTCTTCTCTTGATAAGAAAAATGAAGCTGCCCTGTTGATTGAACTGGCACCACAGCTTGAGACATTCATCGCAGCGCTATTTGATATTGATAGCGACATCAAACAACTGGCTGAGAAACAACAACAATTGTCTCCACTATATCAGTGTAAAAAACAGTTCGTACAGCGCCTGAACAAACAGACCGATGACGATATCATTGATGATGAGCAAGCAGCGCAGATTGCCGATGAATTCAGCATCATATTTGCCGAGACATTTACTGAGCTGGCTTTTGCCACACATGTCATGGGCTGGCTGCCGGATAAAGAGAACAATACAAAAGCACTGAATAAGGCAGCTGCATATGCCCGCTGGGCTGTTCAAAGCTCTACAGGACAAAAAGAACATCGCGATGGGGTATTATTTAAACTGGCGAATTCAGTGAAGCCTCTAGACTTGGTGCCCGTTCAACATTCAGGAATCAATGCGACAGATACCATGCAAGGGGTAGATGAAACACTGCGCTTACGTGAAGGATTTAAACTCACCGATCACGGAGCGGATCTGAACAAAGCCCTTGATCAGTCTAATTATTGCATCTGGTGTCACAAGCAGGGCCGGGACTCCTGCTCCACTGGTCTGAAAGACAAAAAGACCAATCAATTTAAAAATAGTCCTTTTGATGTGCCTTTGGCCGGATGTCCTTTGCAGGAAAAAATTTCTGAGATGAATCTGCTCGCATCAAACGGCAAAAGTCTGGGGGCACTGGCTATGGCATGTGTCGATAACCCCATCGTAGCTGCCACCGGTCACCGTATATGCAATGACTGTATCAAATCCTGTATCTATCAAAAGCAGGAGCCGGTGAATATTCCTCATATTGAATCACGTATGCTCAAAGAGGTATTGAATCTGCCTTGGGGCTTTGAAGTCTATAGCCTGTTAACGCGCTGGAATCCGTTGAATTTGAGGCGACCTCTGCCAAAAGAGGCATCCGGTTATAAGATACTTATTGCCGGTCTTGGCCCGGCAGGTTTCACCTTGGCCCATCATTTGATGAATGAAGGCCATGCCATTGTTGCTGTTGACGGCCTGAAAATTGAGCCCTTGCCTGTTGAGATCGCGGGTAGCAGAAAAGCAGAACAACGCATCAACTTTAAACCCATACGGAACATCTCCGACCTCAATGAATCACTGGATGACCGTATCATGGCTGGTTTTGGTGGCGTTACAGAATACGGCATCACCGTACGCTGGGATAAAAATTATCTCAAAATTATTCGGCTTTTGCTGGAGCGCCGCGATCAGTTTGCCATGTACGGCGGCGTACGCCTCGGCAGCACAATTACGTTTGATGAAGCCTTTGATATGGGCTTTGATCATATCGCCTTATGTCTGGGTGCTGGTGCACCAACGGTCATCTCTATTCCCAACGGCATGGCACGCGGCGTGCGTCAGGCATCTGATTTTCTGATGGCGCTGCAGCTAACAGGTGCAGCCAAAGCCAGTTCGATTGCCAATCTGCAAATCAGGCTACCCATTGTTGTAATCGGTGGCGGGCTAACTGCCATTGATACCGCAACTGAGGCTCTGGCCTACTATCCGGTACAGGTAGAGAAATTTCTTAGCCGCTACGAAACCCTGGTTTCAGAGTCCTCTGAAAAACATGTACGTTCAGCTTGGGGAGAAGAAGAACGCATCATTGCCGATGAATATCTGGAGCATGCTCGTGCTATCCGCTCCGAGCATCACAAAGCATCGGCAGAAGCACGTGAACCTGATATACTGAAACTGCTCAATAGCTGGGGTGGTTCAACCATTGCTTATCGCAGACGCCTGATTGATGCACCAAGTTATACCCTGAATCACGAAGAGATTAACAAATCCATGCAGGAAGGCATCCGTTTCTGCGAATTGCTCTCTCCAACGTCAATTGATATCGATCAATACGGCCATAGCAAAGCGATCATATTACAACGTACCCACCTCAATGAAGATGGCAAACTGGAAACGACAAATGAATCTGTTTGTCTGCCAGCGCAATCAATTCTGGTTGCCGCAGGCACCAAACCCAACACGGTTCTGGCGCAGGAATATCCCGATCAGTTCAACATGGACGGTAAATATTTTCAGGCCGTGGATGATCATGGCCAGCCCGTAACACCAGAGCGCAGTGCAAAACCTGAACAAGCTCATATGTTCACCCATATCCGGCAGGATAATCGCGCCATCAGCTACTTCGGTGATCTGCACCCCTCTTTCGCCGGCAATGTGGTCAAAGCCATGGCCAGTGCAACGCAGGGTTATGCAAGTATCAATCGCATCTTGGAAAAAAGAGCTCCGACCCCTGCCTTGGCAAACGCGATCATGGAACTATTAAACCATGAACTGCAAGCACACGTGTATGCCGTCCATCGCATGACCCCGAACATTGTGGAAGTGATTGTGCGCGCACCAAGGGCCGCTCGGAATTTTCAACCCGGCCAGTTCTATCGTCTGCAAAATTATGAGGCCAATGCCAGGCACGTAGATGGCACTGTGCTGGCCATGGAAGGCGTAGCACTGACCGGTGCAGAAGTGGATGTGGAGGAAGGACTGATTTCGCTGATCCTGCTGGAGATGGGAGGCTCATCTGACCTGTGTGCCCATCTTGAACTGGGTGAACCGGTTGTACTGATGGGGCCAACAGGCTGCCCCAGTGAAATTACAAGCAATGAAAATGTGCTCTTAATAGGAGGTGGTCTTGGAAATGCAGTGCTCTTCTCGATTGGCAGCGCTTTTAAAAAGGCCGGCTCTAAAGTGCTCTACTTTGCCGGTTACAAACAACTGATTGACCGCTTTAAAGTCCCAGAAATTGAAGCTGCATCTGATCAGATCGTCTGGGTTTGTGATGAATTTCCCGGCTTTGAACCGGGTAGAAAGCAGGATAAAACATTTACCGGCAATATGTTGGAAGCTCTGGAGGCTTATGGCAAAGGTGAATTAGGGGAAACGGAGATGCCATTGAATGCCATTGATCGCATCATTGTCATTGGCTCAGCAGGACTGATGCGTGTGATTTCCGATGCCCGCCATGGCCTGCTTAAACCCTATCTAAAACCGGATCATATCGGCATTGGATCGATCAACTCACCGATGCAGTGCATGATGAAAAAAATCTGTGGCCAATGTCTGCAACCCCACAGAGATCCCAATACAGGTAAAGAGAACGGTGTGGTGTTCTCCTGCTTCAATCAGGATCAGTTGCTTGACGAGGTGGATTTCCAAGCCTTGATGCAACGTCTGCAACAACAATCCGTACAGGAAAAACTGACCAGACAATGGATTGACCGCTCTCTGCGTCAGCTTGGTTTGCGCCAGTAACGTATCTTGTCAGAGCAATCGCATTAAAGCAGATAAAAGCGTTCACCGCAGAGACGCGGAGGACGCAGAGTAAAGGCAAAGTGGATGCAGCCCACATATATTACGCTCCGGTTAGCATTTTTTATCATTATTGTACCGGGTTTCTTTGCGCACTCTGCGCCCTGAAGGTGAGTGTGTTTACACAAGAGAGACTCCCCTAGGGTAACGCTGTGACGTGCAGGATGCACAAATGCCGCAGGCGCATGGATACGCAGGCGCAGCCGGTAAAAAATGCTGAATAATGATAGTAAAAAACAGGATGTTAATGCAATTGCCCTTCGGATCTATCGAACTTAGGGACGTGCAAGGTCAATGATTTTATTGATATCGTAGCCCTTTGAACCACCAGCCTGCTCAACCAGACCGGCCATGCACTCATCCAGTGTCGGCCGCCGAGTTTGATAGAGCAAGCCTACCGGTTCTTTATCCTTAAATTTATAGATCAGACGCATGGCCTTGCGCAAATCACTCGTATCGTGAGATGCCGGAATCTCTTTAATGATACTCTTGAAATAATCAGCCGTATCCATCTTATTGAAGGTCGGGCACTGACTAAGCAGATGGATATACGCCATCCCCTGATGCTCTAAACCATCTTTGATCAGTTCAGCACACATGTTGGCATTCCCGGCATAAGCCTGTGCAACATAACTGGCCCCGTAAGTAAGCATATATAACAGTGGCCGCATTGGTTCCTCAATACCACCATAGGGCGTGGTATAACTTTTCATATCACGTCTGGATGTGGGGGAAAACTGCCCCTTGGTCAGACCATAGATGTGATTATCCATCAGCACATAAGTCAGGTTTACATTACTGCGCCCCAAATGCGGCATGTGCCCACCACCAATAGAGAAACCATCGCCATCACCGCCGGTTACCAACACTTTCAGATCAGGGCGCGCCAGTTGCAAACCCGTCGCTACAGGCCCCGCCCGCCCATGCAGGGTATGCATTTTATAAGCCTTGAGAAAATAAGGCATACGCGAAGAACAACCAATGCCTGATACATTGACCAGGTTGGCGGGATCAATCTGTAATGCGGCCAGGGCACGATAGATAGCTGAAAGTGCACCATAATTGCCACAGCCAGCACACCAGACCGGCGGGATGCCCGATTTATAATCTTTAGGCTTCATCGGTTCACGCATAACAAACCCTCATAACAGCTCCCTGACTCTGCTTGCGATCATGTCAGGGGAGAATGGCAGTCCTCCGCATAAAGTATAAGAGATGGGATGCAGAGATGTTTCTGCTCTGATGAGATGGGCCAACTGCCCCTGTTGATTCACTTCAGCAACGAGAATCTGCTCGCAACCCTCAGCAAATGCTTCGTATTGCTCAACTTGCATCGGCCAGATCAATTTAGGGTACAACCCCTTCACTCTGATGCCCTCAACTCTAAGTCGCGCAATGGCCTCGCGCACCACACCGATCGTGCTCCCCCAGGCAATCACACCAATATCTACCTCCGTACCTGCATCACCATCCACTTCAGCCGCTTTATAATATGATGGTAACGATTTTAGTTTATCAAAACGTTTGGCAGACATCTCTTGGTGATTATCCGGTGTGAATGCAGCCCGGCCATCCTGTTTGTGTTCCAATCCCGTCGCGATATGCATCGCACAGGGCGTCCCGGGATCAGCCATTGGAGAGATACAATCCGTGCTCATCTCATAGCGTTGATATTCACCCTCACCCGTCCAGCGCTTTCGCTCGACCACTTCAATCGCATCAAGATCAGGCACAGGTACAGTCTGAGTCGAAAAAGCTAACGAACTGTCTGAGAGCAGAATCACAGGACTCTGATAGGTCTGAGCAAGATTCAAAGCATCCACGGTCATATGAATACAATCCGCCACATTCTCAACCGATAACACGATACGTACTGCATCGCCGTGACTGCCATACACGGCAGCCAGCAGATCAGACTGCTCATGTTTGGTCGGAAGCCCCGTAGATGGGCCACCACGTTGTACATCTACCACCACTGCCGGTGTCTCACTCATGAAGGCAAAACCCAACATCTCGCTCATCAGTGACAGGCCGGGCCCACTGGTGGCAGTCATGGCCTTTTTCCCACCGAATGATGCTCCTACCACCTGCGAAATCGATGCAATTTCATCTTCGGCTTGAATCATTGTCCCACCTCTCTTCGGCAGATGCAGGGCAAGATATTTGGCAACCTCAGTGGCTGGGGTGATGGGATAAGCCGAATAGAAATCTAGACCTGCAATCAGTGCACCCAGACCAATCGCCTCATTTCCCGACAGCATAATAACATCCGTCGCTTTTCCAGCTGCGGGTAATTGTAAATCCTGCCTCAGTTCAAAAGTAGCTGCATACCCATAGCCTTGATCAAAAGCCTCGAGATTAGCCTCCACAACCTTCTCACCCTTGCTTTCAAACCGATCGACCAGCAGTTCTTTCAAATGATTAGCAGCAACATTAAACAGTCGAGACAATGCTCCGAGCGCCACCATATTCTTGGCTTTTTTGAAACCAAGCTGCCTGGATAACTGTGTCATTGGAATGGGGAAAGCACTCACTCCTTCTGGAACATCCGGAGAAAAGGTATCGTCATAAACAAAAGCAGTGTCGGGCAGAAGATTCGTTTTATTGATCTCATAGGCTTCGCTATTTAGTGCACAAAATATATCGAAGCCATCACCCTGATTATGCAATGCTTCACTGCCGCTGCGCATTTGATACATCGCATAACCACCACGCACCTCAGCAGGAAATGTTTTGAATGTGAAAATTCCAAAGCCTGAACGCGCACAGGCAGCGGCGATAAGATCTCCGCAGGAGATAACACCCTCTCCTCCGTCTCCGGCAATGCGAAAAATCAGGTCATGCTTTGACATATCGCCTATCGCTCTCCCTCAACCAAGTTCGAAGCTATGATAACTCTACGTCAAATATAATACGTTTGCAGCAAAAAACGTAATCGATCACCTCTTTCTATATTCTGAACAGTTCATGTTAATGCGATCACTTGCCGAGCCTTGTCGGAAGGCCAGAACATCTTCATTACCAGCAGAGAGTTCCACCATACACCGAGAGCTCAAACTATTTTTTAACGCGCTTGCCTACCTTGCTCACTACTTCAATCCCTATTTATCCGACAGGACACTAAAAACATGTGAATGCAGGCAAACAATAATCGAGATAATCTATTCTTTGATCAGATCACGCGCGTGCAAGCTCTGACCACGTAGCTCTTTTGACGCATCTGATAGCAGGTAAAGATATGCAGGCACAACACTATCCGGAGCTGGTACTTCTTTAGGGTGCATACCACCATAAGTGCGTTTGAATAAGGCGGTGCGCACCTTACCCGGGTTCAATGTGTTGAAACGATACGGTTTATCCGCATGTTCATTTTGCCACATGGCGGCGGCATAGGCCAAAGCCCGCTTCGCCATACCGTAGGCATGCCAGTTGGTCTGATTTTCATCAACCATATCACAGCTGGTGAAAATAACAGAGGCGGATTCAGCTCTCTTTAACAATGGCAACATCATCTGAGTGAGCATGTTCGGAGCCGTAAGATTGATATCAAGCGACTCCCTGAAAGCTTCCGTCTTGATATATTGCATCGGAGTACAGCGATCAATCGATGCTGCACAATGCACCAGACCATCAAGATGCGGAATCTGATCTTTCAAACTCAGGAACAATTTACCATAGCTTTCGAAATCGGTCAGCTCAAAGGGAATACAGAGGCAGCGACCACCAAGCTCTTCAATACGTTCAAGTGTTTCCTGCAAACCATCTTCATTGCGGCCAGTAGCGATAACAGATGCTCCTGCGGCCCCAAGGGCTGCGGCAACATGGGAGCCAATCCCATCAGATGCACCCGTCACCATGATAATACGATCTTTAAATGCTTTAGACATGTTGTCCCTCCGACCTGCGGCATCTTAGGGGCAGTTCATACAAAATCCAACCTTGGCTCTGCGGCTGTTTTTGTTTCATCGCAAGCCTTTCAATCCGGCGTTTATTTTACAATGTCCATTAAACTGTAAGCTTCCGCACTATACTTCGACTGCTAGCTCATGATAAAACATACCCTACTCAAACTATGCATTGGAATTTTCCTTCTACTACCGACTCAAGCGCTTGCAGCAGAGCCTGACTGGTCAACTTACACACAACTGTTACAGGCGCATGTTGGCCCGGGCAACAAACAGAACATCCTATTAAATCTTGTCGATTATCAAAACATGGCCCGTGATACACGCTGGCCAAAGGTGTTAAATCAGCTGGCAACATTTGATGCTACATTGCTTGTTTCAGACAAAGAAAAACTCGCCTTCTGGATCAATGCCTACAATATTCTGGCTATCCATGTCGTGCTCGATCATTGGCCGCTGGATTCGATTCGTGATGCCGGCGGACTATTCTCGCCAGTGTGGAAAAAACCCGCTGCCATAGTGGCAGGAAAGATGCGTACCCTGTATCAAATTGAACATCAGATTTTGCGTCCTATGGGAGAGCCACGCATCCACTTTGCCATTGTCTGCGCTTCTGTGAGCTGTCCCGATTTAAAAAACTCAGCCTACACGGCCGCTGACTTAAACAATCAACTTGATCAACAAGCACAAGCATTTATCAATCATCCCGACAAGGGTGTTCGCGTGCAAGGCAACAGCATACATACATCAAAAATATTTGACTGGTTTGAAGGTGACTTCAAAACGCGCGGTGGTGTGATTTCTTTTATACGAACATACCGTAAAGATATTGCGTCTGATTCAAAAGCTGGCTCATATCTGGATTACAACTGGGCACTAAATGGACAATCATCAGTGAAAACTCTCTAACAAACAAAAAAGTGTGGGTTTTCAGCAGTGTACGATGATAAGAGAGCGCCCTATACTCCCGCACCATGACTGAATTCGCTTTGATTTTGCTTTCCGCGGTGCTGGTGAACAACTATGTATTGACCAAATTCCTTGGAATTTGTCCATTTTTAGGTACTTCCAGCAAAGTGGAAACCGCTATTGGCATGTCCTTCGCCGTCATGTTTGTGATGACTTTGGCCTCAACTGCATCGTGGCTGGTGCAACAATATGTGCTGATTCCGCTGGATTTACAGTATCTACAGACTATTTTCTTTATCCTTATTATTGCATCGCTGGTGCAGCTCATTGAAATGATGATTCATAAAACCAGCCCGGTTCTATATCAGGCATTGGGCATATTCTTACCGTTGATCACCACCAACTGTGCCGTGCTCGGTGTAGCGATTCTCAATGTACAACAGAAACAGACCTTTTTAACCTCGGCACTCTACGGTGGCGGTGCAGCCATTGGTTTTGCCTTAGTACTTATTCTCTTTGCCGGTATTCGTGAACGTATTGATGTCTCTCCTGTACCTGCTGCATTTAAGGGCTCACCGTTAGCCTTGATCACTGCGGGTATGATGAGTCTGGCATTCATGGGCTTCTCCGGCCTAGTTAAAGTTTAACAACTGATGCTAATGGAATCTATGAACGGCCTGATTTACGCCCTGGCCAGCCTCGGCGCTTTTGCACTTTGTGCAGGTATTGTGCTGGCTATTGCGCAAAAAATATTTCATATTGAAGGCGACCCGATGATCGACAATGTCGATGCCCTGCTGCCACAAACCCAGTGTGGTCAGTGCGGATATCCGGGCTGTAAACCGTATGCTACGGCTGTAGCCGGTGGAGAGGCGGAAGTGAACCACTGCGTGCCAGGTGGTGAGCGCACCATGCTGCAGATCGCCGATTTGATGGGTGTAGAACCCAAGGAGCTGGAACAAGAAGCCAGCGCACCGATGCTCGCATTTGTGCGTGAAGATGAATGCATCGGTTGCACGCTATGCATCAAAGCCTGCCCTGTAGATGCCATTATCGGTGCACCCAAACAATACCACACCATTATCGCGGATCACTGCACTGGCTGCACACTTTGTGTGGAACCCTGTCCGGTAGATTGCATCGATATGCTGGTAAAACCTGAACTCATTGAACATTGGGCCTGGCCATTGCCAGATACCAAACGTTCGCAACTGGGTCACGAAAGGCGGGAACAACATGCCGGCCATGCTTAGAACACTAGCCCAGAAATTAGGACTGATGGCACACACGTTTCCTGGTGGCATTCATCTGGACATGCATAAGTTATCGGCAGCCGCCCCCATTGAAGATGCAGGCATTTCGCCTGTGCTTATTTTACCCATGAAACAGCATATTGGAGTGCCCTGCACATCTATGGTGAAGATTGGTGACAAGGTATTGCGTGGTCAAAAGATAGCCAAATCAGAAGGCTATCTCTCTGTGCCGGTGCACGCCTCGACCTCTGGCCGTATTGTCAAAATTGAAGAACACGCTATTGCCCATCCATCCGGCATGGGTATGCCATCCATTTTTATTGAAGCAGATGGTGATGACAACCGCGATGAATCGCTTGAGCCGATCACTGACTGGCGCAATGTTGATCCGACGATCTTACGTGAACGCGCCCGCATGTGTGGACTGGCTGGATTGGGCGGCGCTGTCTTTCCCACCTTTATCAAACTCGTGCAGGACAGACGCTTCCCCATTGAAACCGTGATCCTTAACGGCATCGAGTGCGAACCCTATCTGACCACTGACCATCGCCTGATGGTAGAACAGGCCTCAGAGATTCTTGATGGTATGGCAATCATCATGCATATGGTCGGCAGTAGCGCCGGCATTATTGCCATTGAAGATAATAAAACCGATGCGGCCGAATCGATGCAGGAAGCCCTGACCAATAAAGATGGCATGGATGGTGTGCACATAGAGGTACTACCAACGCGTTATCCACAGGGCAGCGAAAAACAGTTAATTTACACCCTTACAGGTCGTGAAGTACCGGCTGGAAAACTACCCATGCATATTGGCGTATTGTGCCAGAATGTAGGCACCACCAAAGCCTTACGTGATGCGGTGATACTGGGTCAAACGCTAACAGAACGTATTGTTACCATTAGTGGTGATGCGCTACCAAGGCCAGCAAACCTGAATGTCCGGATCGGCACTCCCATCCGTTCGCTATTTGCACGTCAGGGGCTGGAAGATTTCAGCAATATTCAGGTCGTGCATGGTGGCCCGATGATGGGTGAGCGTCTGCGCCACCCGGATATTCCTGTAGTCAAATCCACCAGTGGTATTCTGGCTTTAAGCCAGCAAGCCATCAATGCCGCCCACACGGTTGAAAATCCATGCATTCGCTGTGGCCACTGCAGTGAAGCATGTCCGGCCTCACTGGTACCCAATCTACTGGCCGATTTATGCCGCAGTGATCAACTTGAAAAAGCTGAAGATTATCAACTATTTGATTGTATCGAATGCGGAGCCTGCTCGTATGTCTGTCCATCAAACATTCCGCTGGTGCACTATTTCCGTTATGGCAAAGGGCAGATTTCTCTGGCGCGGCGTGAACAGGTCTTTGCAGAAGCATCGCGGCAGCGTTCCGAAGGTCGCGATACGCGCATCGAACGGGAAAATGCCGAAAAAGCAGCCCGCCGTTCACGCGTACGCAAAACCCATGCACCAAAACCGGCCGCTGAACCCACTACCGAAGCAGCCGCCTCCACAGATACTGGTTCCACTACACACCCGGATACCAAACCAACCCCCGAGGAGAAGAGCTAATGTCTCTGATTATGCTCAGTTCCCCACACGCCCATGGTGGCGATTCCATTCGCTTGATGATGTTCACCGTGGTGCTGGCACTGTTGCCTGCCGCTGCTGTCAGCATCTACCTGTTCGGCTGGCTGGCCTTCCTGTTAATCGTCAGCTGCATGCTCAGTGCTCTGCTGACTGAAGCCGTTTGTCTGAAAATGATGAAACGTCCACTCTCTACACTGCTGGATAATTCGGCCGCCCTGACCGGTCTGTTTCTGGCACTCACCTTACCCGCCACTACACCATGGTGGATGGCTGTGTTGGGCAGTGTATTTGCCATTATACTCGGTAAACAGGTTTATGGTGGACTGGGCCACAATATCTTTAATCCGGCACTTTCTGCACGCGTGATTCTGCTGATCTCTTTCCCCTTAAGCATGACCACCTGGATCATGCCGATGTCATCTGCTGCCCCCGCACTGAATCTCTTTGACTTCTCTACCTGCGCGACAATCTTTTTCCATGGCACCAATGCACTGCTGACCAGCAGCCACCTCTCGCTTGATGCCATCACCATGGCCTCGCCATTAGGGCACATCAAGACCGAAGCCACACTCGGTGTACCTATCGCTGATGCCCTAAATGCCTATGATTACAGCTATCTCGACGCCTTCCTTGGTTTTGAAGCTGGCAGCATTGGTGAGACCAGTGCCCTGGCACTGTTCATTGGTGGTATCTTTCTGTTGGCACGCCACTCCATCACCTGGCATATCCCGTTTGCATATATCGGCACGGTGTTATTGCTGGCTGCTATCTTTAATCAAGTCGCTCCTGACCAGTTTGCCACGCCGATGTTCCACCTGTTTGCCGGTGGTCTGATCCTGTGTGCCTTTTTCATGGCTACCGACCCGGTCTCTTCTCCGGTCACCCCTGTCGGCCAAATTGTATTCGGTGTCGGATGCGGTGTGATAACGTGGAGCATTCGTAGTTTCGGTGGTTATCCGGAAGGTGCCATGTTCTCCGTTTTATTGATGAACTGCGCGGTTCCATTGATTGACCACTACTTCCGCCCTCGCGTCTATGGCCATCATGTGGATGATCAGGACATGGGTAAAAGCTGATGAAAATCGACAGAGATCAGATCCGTATGGTTATCGCCCTGTTTGTGGTGGCTGTGATTGCTGCTGCCGTGACAGGACTTACCAATATGTTCACCCGTGAACCTATCGCCAACGCACAAAAAGCAGCACTACACAACGCTCTACAGCAGGTACTGCCTGCGCATGCTAACGATCCTCAAATGGAAAAAGTTACCGTGAACGATACCACTATCTATCCAGCCAAAAAGGCTAATGGTCAACTCACTGGTTTGGCTTGGGAAGTGACCGCACCGGATGGTTATTCAGGTTCTATTCGCATTCTGGTCGGTTTGCGCCCTGATGCTTCGGTGCAAGCCATTCGCATTATCTATCACCGTGAAACACCCGGACTTGGTGACGGTATCGTCAAAAACAACGACTGGCTAGCTAGCTTTACCGGTCATGGACTCGACAGCAGAATATGGAAAGTGAAAAAGGACGGTGGTGATTTCGATCAATTTACCGGCGCTACCATTACGCCAAGAGCAGTAGTAAAAGCGGTTAAAGGTGCTTTGGAGTTTTTCCACGCACATCATGACCTTATCCTTGAGCGTGTGATGCTTGCGCAAATACCGGCCAATAACACCACAAAAGGAGGCTTGCATTGAATAAATCAGAGATCTTTGCCGATGGCTTTTGGCATAATAATACTGTGTTCGCCCAACTGCTCGGCATGTGCCCCCTGCTTGGTGTTACAACATCAGCAGAGAACGGTTTCTGGATGGGTGCAGCTACGGTTATTGTGCTGATCGGATCTAATTTAGTGGTCTCTCTGGTTCGTGGCATCATCCCCAAAAACGTACGCATCCCGGCATATATCACCATTATTGCCGCTTTAGTAACCGTAGTTGAAATGGCCATGAATGCATGGATGCATGAGATGTATCTGGTACTCGGCCTATTTATTCCATTGATTGTAGTGAACTGTGCCATCCTTGGCCGTGCTGAAGCCTTTGCCAGTAAAAATTCAGTCATTGATTCCCTGGTAGATGCGCTAGCCATCGGTACCGGCTTCACCTTTGCGCTATTGCTACTCGGCGGCGTGCGCGAGTTACTGGGCCAGGGTGAACTGTTTGGCTTTTCAGTCTTTGGTGCATCTTATCCTGATGTATTGATGTTCATTCTACCGCCGGGCGCTTTTATTGCTCTGGGCTTCATTCTGGCTGGCGTGAATATATTCAATGCACGCATGCAGCAGCGATCAGATGAACGTAGCCGTGCTGCCAATATTGCACTGGCAGCACTGGCAGCAGATATTGCTGCCGTGGAGGTAAGCTCGTGAGTGGATTTATATTCTGGTTAGTGATTGCAATATTGTTTGTGCTGTTATGGTGGGCTGGTTTTTATGCCACCAAAGACATGCGCGTGCAAAAAAATGCTTTGCGCGAAGAGCAGGCCAAACGCAATTTGGAACTGTATGCCCAACAACAGGCCGAAACTGCCGAATCTTCTGTTGCATCAATTTCAGCAACAGAAGAAACAGCGAAAGATCACATTCCCCCTGCTAAGGATATTCATTAATGCCCTGTTTATTGATACACACAAACATCAAAGTAACGGATAAAACTGCTTTTCTACGTCGCTGTTCAGCAGCAGTGGCAAATGTAGTAGGTAAACCTGAGTCCTATGTCATGGTTGAACTCTCCGATAACAAAGCCATGTTATTTGCCGGGTCTGATGCGCCATTGGCATTTTTAGAACTTAAAAGCCTAGGCCTGAGCACTGCGCAAACGCCCGATTTATCTGCAGCATTATGCAATATGATTGAATCAGAAATCGGAATCGATAGCGCCCGTGTTTATATTGAGTTTGCAGCCCCGGAGCGCGCTATGTTTGGTTTCAATGGAGGTACATTTTAATGGCCGTTCAGGAAATTCTCATTCACCCGGATGATCGCCTGCGTGAGATCGCTAAACCGGTGTCGTTCCCTCTCTCGAACGAGGTCAAAACCATTATCGAAGACATGGCCGACACCATGTACGACGCGCCGGGCGTTGGCCTGGCTGCTCCGCAAATTGCTGTATCCTTACAAATTGCTGTCACCGACACACTCTGGCGCAGTGACGAAGTGCGTCACGATGCAGATCAAGACGGTGGACGCCGTGAGCTAAAGGTATGGATCAACCCTGAATTCATATGGTATAGCGATGAGACAGCTACCTGGGAAGAGGGTTGCCTCTCGATTCCTGAAACCTATGCTGATGTAACACGCCCTTCCGCAGTACGTCTGCGCTGGTTTGATATGGATGGCCAGGAACACGAACAAGATTTTGAAGACTTTCAAGCCGTTGCCCTGCAACACGAATTCGATCACCTGATCGGAAAATTGTTCATCGATCACATATCCCCTCTCAAACGCAGAATGATCACCAAAAAAATGAAAAAGTTATACAAATCCTAACTGCAAAGGGCGCAAAGGTAAGCAAAGGGGACTGGATGGAGGTAGAACCACGCAATCCCTGGCAGGCACATACATCATCCCCTATTTGCCTGTACTTTGCGAAACGTTGCGTCCTCTGCGGTAAATAACTGGAGTTAATATGCGCGTAGTATTTGCCGGCACCCCCGGCTTTTCTGTTCCCTGTCTTACCGCTTTAATGAAAGCCGATGACATAGATGTAGTTGGCGTGGTTTCACAACCTGATCGTAAATCCGGACGCGGTATGAAGCTCACCCCTTCAGCAGTAAAACAGGCGGCACTGGATGCCGGCATTGATGTTATTACACCAGAAAAACTACGCGATAATGATGAAGCATTGCTATGGCTTCAGGAAAAACAGGCCGACATGCTAATTGTCGTCGCTTTTGGCATGATCCTTCCGGTTGAATGGTTGCATGCGGTCTCTATCGCACCAATCAATGTACATGCTTCGTTATTACCACGCTGGCGTGGTGCGGCTCCTATCGAACGTGCGCTACTAGCTGGTGACAGTGAAACAGGTGTCTGCATCATGCAGATGGAAGAGGGGCTTGATACCGGTGGTATTTATGCGCAACAGAGACTACCGATCACAAGCCAAACCACCGGTTCTGAACTGTGGTTTAAACTCTCACCCATGGGTGCTCAACTGCTGATTGAAACCTTACCGAAAATCGCGGCAGGCCTGCAACCACAAGCTCAATTGGCAGAAGGCATTACTTACGCAAAGAAAATCACCAATGAAGAACGTATCATCGACTGGTCAAAACCGGCCGCAGAGATTGATCGCCTTGTACGCTGCTTCTCTCCACGCCCTGGAGTACGCAGCCAATACAAGGTTAAATGGTTAAAGTTGATTACTGGTGAAACACTCCCCGGCCAACACAAGGCTCCAGTAGGGTCAGTAGTAAGCAACATTGAAGGCCTGGATATCGCCTGCGCTGAAGGCTCTGTCTATCGCATCAATGAACTACAACCCGAGGGCAAAAAAGCGATGCCGGCAACAGACTTTCTTAGAGGAGCGCAGTTAAAAGCTGGCGACTTGCTAGCTTAAGCCATGCAAATCACCGAACTTCCATTTAATCAGCATATTGATCTACAAATCGATGCTACCGGGGATGGCGACGAAGTGTTCCTCAAACAGCAGTCATGTCTGCTTAATCATGTAGGCAGCCTGCATGCTTCTGTCATTCACGCTTTAGCCGAAGGTGCCAGTGGCCACTACCTGATTCAAAACCTGCTTCCACTTTTTCCGCACTCAACCGTTCTGGTCAGAAAAGCATCCATTCAATACAAACGCCCTGCCATGCAAGAATGCCGGGCAAAAGCGATTGTAGATCCAGCCTCATTGCAGAACTGTATTGACACATTGCAACGACGCAGCAGAACCATTTTCAACATCCCCGTTCACGTTCTGTGTGAAGAAAACATTATCGCCACGGCTGAAATTGACTGGTGGTTACAAGTTCCCAAATAATCACTGCTATAGCATTGAAACGATCACATCAGCCCTAAGGAATTATCATGACGCAAGCACACACTATTTATCTGAAAGATTATCTTGTTCCAGCATTTTTGGTGGACCATGTATCACTGACATTTACCCTCCAGCCTAGCTGCACAGAAGTGATTTCCACAGTTCAATACCGTCGTAATGCGCAAAGCACAAAAACCGAGCTGATACTTGATGGACACGATATGGCGTTGCTATCGATCAAGCTTGACGGTCAAACCCTTTCACCGGACCGCTATCAGCTGCATGCGCAGGGTTTGAACATTGCCAATGCCCCGGATACATTTGAATTGGAAATCATCACCCGCATCAACCCACAAGACAATACAGCCCTTGAAGGCCTCTACCGCTCCGGTGGCAACTACTGCACCCAGTGCGAAGCGCAGGGCTTTCGTCGCATCAGTTACTACCAGGATCGCCCCGATGTAATGGCGCCGTTCTCAGTTCGCATTGTGGCTAATAAAATAGAGAACCCTGTACTGCTATCCAATGGTAACCCCGTTGGCCAGGGTGAGTTAAACAATGGCATGCACTGGGCTGAATGGCATGATCCATTTGCCAAACCCTGCTATCTGTTTGCGCTGGTGGCAGGTGAACTCTCCTGCTTCGAAGATACTTTCACCACCCGTTCTGGCCGTGAAATCACCCTGCGCATTTTCACTGAAGAGCATCACATCCAGCAATGTGGCCATGCCATGGAATCCTTAAAACGGGCTATGCGCTGGGACGAGCAGCGTTTTGGCCTCGAATACGATCTTGATCTGTTCATGATTGTTGCCGTTGATGATTTTAATATGGGAGCGATGGAAAACAAGGGTTTAAACATTTTCAATTCACGCCTTGTTTTTGCCAGCCCTGAGTCTGCCACCGACAATGATTATATCGCGATTGAAGCGGTGATTGGTCATGAATATTTTCATAACTGGACGGGGAACCGTGTCACCTGCCGTGATTGGTTCCAGCTCAGTCTGAAAGAGGGTTTAACGGTATTCAGAGATCAGGAATTCACCGCCGACATCCATTCAAGAGCTGTCAAACGCATTGAAGATGTGCGCATGTTACGCACCCATCAGTTCGCTGAAGATGCGGGCCCCATGGCGCATCCGATTCGCCCTGCGTCATATATGGAGATCAATAATTTCTATACTGTCACGATCTATGAAAAAGGTGCGGAAGTGGTGCGCCTTTATCAGAGCCTGTTGGGGGTGGATGGATTCCGTCGCGGCATGGATCTCTATTTTAAACGCCACGATGGTCAGGCCGTCACCACCGAAGATTTTCTCGCCGCCATGCGCGATGCCAATGCCGAT
>JAUZQJ010000020.1 GCA_030951045.1 Mariprofundus sp. | reverse complement strand
AGCAGAAGCCAGCCCTGCCTGGGTATATCCATGGATGAATATTGCCGTGTTGCGTGCCCGGCTTGGCTTGATGGATGGACAGCTTTTTCATGCTTACCATCAGGCAGTGAAAACAGGACCATGGGAGCGCAATACTATGGCCCCCCTGGTTTCACTGGGTGCCACTGTGCATCGTTTTGCCACGCCTGAGCAGAAACACTTTATTGAGCAGTATATCAATCGTGTGGCTACAGCTAATGGTCCATTAATCGCTTCGTACCTGAGACAGCGCGGCAGCCGCCCCTTTATTTGCCGTGGTCTGAAGCAGATGCAGCTTACCCAAGCCTATAAGCATATTTGTTCCGGTTAGTATCGGGCTGAGATCGCCCATGGATCCCGATTGATTTGTTACTGTGGACTCGTGGTTGAATGGTTGTGGTGTTGGATTGGTTGAAACTAAATCAAAAGCGAACCACGAAGACACGAATTGACACGAATTAAAACCTATGGATTTTTATATCTGTGTTCATCTGCGTCAAGGTGAATTGCGCTTGCGCAAGAGAGGGTGCCCTGGGGCATTATCTGTGGTTTCAAATGGTTGGTTCTTCCGTGTGTTCCTATCGCACCGGAGTCACCGACGGTTGTATTACTTCTGCTAATAGTTCTGATTTATTGGTCCCCCAGGGGAGCCTCTCTTGCTTTGTCTGTCACCTTCTGCTGATTCGTGTGGATTCGTGGCTAAAAGCTTGTGATCTTGGGTTCATTGAAACTAAATCAAAACGAGCCACGACCCACGCATGAACATTGTACATCACGTGGTGTGATGATGGGGCTGGTGTTTGAGTTGGTGGCAGACGAAGGGTATGGCAATAAGCGTGGTGAACAGGGCTGCATTTGCAGGTACCTGCAGGTTAAAATCTACACTTGAATGTATTAAGATAGATGTTGTGCCCATTATTGCGGCAAAGTTCATTCCTAATATCAGTCCGGATCGACGTTGTTTTAACGCGCGGATTGCGTAGGCCAGGGAAAGTAAAACCAGCAGTGCCAGGGGTATCGTACCGAGCAGGCCCAGTTCCAGAACAAGTTCCAGGTAATCATTATGGACATGATCAATGTAGTAATTCGGGCCATCCTGTTTATAGCCGGGGAAGGCGCTGAAGTAGTTGCCGGCGCCTATGCCGCTGAGTTTAAAGCTGTCTATCATGGCATAGCTATCAACATACACATCGCCACGAGAGGCCTCTGCCTCCATTGTGGTTTGTTCAACACGCTGTACTACCTTCTGAAAGCCAAACCATGAGCCGATAATAACGATATCCAGTATAATCAGGCTGATGATGAAGATCGATACTGATTTCGATGCATGGCGCGATAGAATGAGGAACAGTATACCGCTCACCATCAGGCTGATAAAGAAGGCGCTATTACCCATGCGGGAATGGGTCATGACCAGGGCAATACATAGGATAATTAAAATGATACGCAACCTGGCTTTCGGTCCGAGCAGTGTTTGCGCGTAGTGGCGAATACGCTGCTGCCAGTTGCTGAAATGCATGCGATGAAGCATGGAGATTAGCAGCCCTACGCCGATGGCGAGGGCCATTTCCAGCCATCCGGCCAGATGGTCCGGGTTGGAATAAAAGCCTGTAGCCCGGCCACCGGAGTGAATGATGGCATTGGATGAATAGGTGTACTGATCAATATTGTATTGGATGCCGGAGAGTTCCAGTGTGATGGCGGCTAATGCCTGTATAAAAGCTGAGGCAATGATGACATAGGCAAGCCACTGTAATCGCTGTCGGGAATGGACAAGAATCAGGGTGAGTGCGACTAGTAGCGTTAGAGCCAGGGATTTTTGCAGTTGTAATGATGTGATGGACGCATCAAGTGAGATGCTGGCGCCAGGGTTCGTCACGGTGCTGTGAATCAAGGCTGCAGCAGGTGAGAAAAAAGATAGCAGTGAAGCGGGTAGTGGCAGGCATTGAAAGCCAATCCATAGTGTGGCCGCTGATATCAATAATAGTGGTGTTTTATTGTTCTTGAGGGTGTCAGGGATGGGTAAGCGTTTGCTGGCCAGTAGCCATACGACAGCAATGGTAAGCAGATAGACCCATATCTCCATCACAGATATAGACCACGGATATTTACTGCCCAGTGGAATGGGGAGCCAGAAAAACAGCCCGGCATAGGCGGCAAACAGAACTGTATGGATTTTATCGTTGAGCATTCGTACCCTTTATATCAATGCTGATGGTGGTTAAAGAAAAAGAGCCCCGGAATACCGGAGCTCTTTTAGGCATAAATGTTAATCAGGGGCTGACAGCGCCGCCACCGCCGCCACCTGTGGCACCCGTACCGCCGGTCGTTGTGCCGGTCGTAACAACTGTATTAACGTTACCCGCCGCCGTTGGTGTTAAAGCTGTAGTTGGATCGGTTGCAGCGGCCTTGATAGTCTTTGCCAATTTGGGTTGTAGAGCAATTGC
>JAUZQJ010000002.1 GCA_030951045.1 Mariprofundus sp. | reverse complement strand
GGATACAGAGGCGGCGGCCTGGCTGCATGATCATGATGATGCCTTGATGCCATTCGGTGTTGAGATTGATGTGACAGGCGAAGAGTCATGTTGCATCCGTTCTGTGCCAGCCATGTTGTCGGCAGAACCGGTGGCAGCGTTGGTGGCTGAATTGATTGATGCATGCCGTTTGCTCGGTGCGGAAGCAGAAGCAGGCAGCAGTGGACAGGCGCGCGTACTGGAGCGTTGGCTGGGCAATCGGGCGTGTAAAGGATCGATCAAGTCAGGACGTCTGTTGTCGCATGAAGAGCAGGAAGCGTTGTTAAGAAAGATGGAGCAGACGCCGAATATTGCGCAGTGCAATCATGGCCGTCCTACCTATGTGTCGCTATCCCTGAATGATCTTGATCGCTTGTTCGGGCGAAAAGAGTGAGATGTTTGTTGGGGACTAAGTACAGATTGTTAAGAGCAGAGCACTAGATGTACCTGGATCCTGTTATACCGATTATTACCATCGTACTATTTTTTTCGATGCTGATGGCTTATGTCGCCATGCGTGTGAAGTTACCCATTGTGGTGGCCTATATTCTTACCGGGGTGTTGCTCGGTCCATCCGGGTTTGCAGTGATTGAGGACCATGGTCTGGTTACCCGTATTGGTGAGATCGGTGTGATCATGTTGCTCTTTTTTGTTGGTCTGGAAGTCTCGATTCCGCGTTTGCTGGAGGGGTGGAAAATAGCGTTTATCGGTACCAGTGCTCAGGTTGTGGTGAGTGTGCTTGCCTGCATCGTGCTGGCGCTGTTATTTGATATGAGTTGGCAGCAGGGTGTGTTATTTGGTTTTATTATCAGTCTCTCGAGTACCGCAGTGGTTTTGAAAATGCTACAGGACTCTGGTGAAATCGAATTGCCGCTGGGTCAAAATGCCCTTGGTGTACTGCTGGTGCAGGATCTGATGATTATCCCGATGATGGTGATCTTGAGCATGCTGGGCAACGGCGATGAGACTCCGGTATCGGCTCTGGTGATACAGGTGACCGGTGGCCTCGGCGTGATTGGTTTTGTTATATGGTTGATGCGCACAGGGCGTTTTCATATCCCTGATGTGCTGCTTGGCAGTGATGAGCACCGTATCATGCTTGGTTTGTTGCTCTGTCTGGGGTCGGCCTCATTGACCGGTTGGCTGGGGCTGTCTCCTGCTCTGGGTGCATTTTTAGCCGGTGTAGTGCTCGCATCTTCGGATCAGTTCGAGTGGGTGCATGAACATCTGGGACCGGTGTACACTATTTTTATGGCGATGTTCTTTCTCTCCATAGGTATGCTGGTTGATCTTGATTATTTGCTTGCCCATGTCGGTATTGTCATTGGTGCCACGCTGCTGGTCTTTCTGTTCAATGCAGGCAGTAATGTATTTGTCATGCGCGCACTCGGTGAAGATTGGGAGTCTTCGTTATTGACTGCAGGCCTGCTCAGCCAGATTGGAGAGTTTTCATTCCTGTTGGCAGCTATTGGCCTGCATGTCGCGCTGATTGATGAGCCACTACATAGTTTGACGGTTCTGGTTATTGCGTTGACCCTCATGCTCAGCCCAATATGGTTGATGTTGATCAAACGTTTTGCCCGTATGCACGGTGTTACAAAAGAGAAACAGTCATGACTGAAAGTAATCGTATGGAATATAAACGGGAACTGACCGACGGGCTGGAGAAAGAGGTCGTTGCCTTTCTCAATTATCACGATGGCGGTGTGATATATATCGGAGTGGAAGCTGATGGTCATGTGTGTGGCGTAGCAGAATGTGATGCTGTTCAATTATCGATCAAAGACAAACTGAAACACAGTATTCAACCTTCCTGCCTTGGTTTGTTCGATGTCATTCACGAGAAACGCGATGATAAGGACGTTATCAAGGTTATTGTGGCCAGTGGGTCTGAAAAACCTTATTACTTGCGTAAATTTGGAATGTCGGAAAAAGGTTGTTTCATCCGTATTGGCAGTGCTAGCGAACCGATGCCTGTGCGAATGATAGAAGATCTTTTCTCAACCCGTACACGGAATTCTATCGCCCGTATACGTGCTCCACGACAGGATCTCAGCTTTGAACAACTGAGAATTTATTATCAGGAGTCAGGACTGATATTGGGTGATAAGTTCGCAGCCAATTTGGAGCTATTGACGGAAGAGGGAGCCTATAACTATGCGGCCTACCTGCTGGCTGACCAAAATGCTA
The DNA here is from genome assembly GCA_030951045.1 of Mariprofundus sp. Lineage (GTDB taxonomy): Bacteria > Pseudomonadota > Zetaproteobacteria > Mariprofundales > Mariprofundaceae > Mariprofundus. The sequence goes on along the minus strand of JAUZQJ010000002.1, from coordinate 26,778 downwards.
ACTCAGTGCAGGTGGCCAAATATGCAGGCGCGGATCGGGTGAATCTGCTAGAGAGTAAGGAATATGGTTACTGTTGTTTGGTCAAAACCTGTAAGCAGGTGCTTGACCGTTTGGAGGGCATTGAAAATCGAATCATCAACAAAATAACCACCAGAGAACGTATCAGCCGTAGCTTGTGGGATAAAGTTGCCCTGCGAGAAGCAGTGATCAATGCCATTATTCATAACGATTACGCCACTGAGTTGGTTCCCAAGTTTGAAGTGTTTGAGGGCAGGATGGAAATCACATCGGCTGGAATGATCCATTTCGGTCGCGAACAGGAAGATTTCTTTGCTGGATATTCCATGCCGCGCAACAAGTCCCTGATGCGAATTTTCAAGGATCTGGAAATGGTGGAATATCTCGGCTCAGGCATGCCGCGTATTCTCAAGGCTTATTCGCAAGACACTTATACATTTTCGACCCATTTTATACGCATCGGCCTGCCGGTATCGGAAGCAGCGCTGACATTGGAGCAAGAGGTGTCTAAGGGAGACAAGCCAGCTTCAGGGGTAGAGTCAGGGGTAGAGTCAGGGGTAGAGTCAGGGGTAGAGTCAGGGGTAGAGTCAGGGGTAGAGTCAGGGGTAGAGTCAGGAATGGCCATGCACATTTTTGGCCTGCTTAAATCACAACCGTTATCTAAAGCAGAAATCGCCAAAGCACTGGGCAAAGAAAAACCAACGCGCTATCTCAATGAGCTTATGAAGAAGCTGATCATAAACAAAGAGGTGGCTTACACCATTCCGGAAAAACCCAACAGTCGGTTGCAACAATACCGACTGACCAGCCAAGGTCTATCGATGCTAAAAAATATAAATAAAGGCTAAATAAAAGATGCGGATTATATATGAATTTACTTTTGAGGATATTGACCTGATGTCCCTGTTGTTTAAAAAAGAGATCAGAAAGCTTGGTACAGAGGAAAAGTCGTTTTGTCGTTGACAGCTGTGGCGTTGATGGGCGCAACAGGCACGGGTAAATCTGCGCTGGCAATGCAAGTGGCGAAAGCTACGGGCATGAGTATTATCTGCTGTGATTCGATGCAGCTCTATCGGGGGCTGGATATCGGTACTGCCAAGCCGACAGTTGATGAACGAACTCAGGTTGAACATTTTTTAGTCGATTGTTGTGAGCTGCCAGATTTCTATTCGGCCGCACGCTGGGCCAATGAGGCACGCATCCATATCCGACAACAGAATGGCTTGGGTAAAATCCCGATTATTGTGGGTGGAACGGGACTATATTTGAAAGCACTAACACAGGGATTTGCAGATATTCCGGAAGAGAAACCTGAAGTCAGGGCTCATCTGGAAGCGGTGCAGAGCGCTTTAGGTACTGCCGAATTGTATCGTTTACTGCAGGCATGCGATCCGGACATGGCATTGCGGCTAAAAGAGAACGATACACAACGCATCATGCGGGCGCTATCGGTCTATGAGAGTTCCGGCAAAGCCTTGAGTGTGTGGCAACAGCAGGCTGCCGGTATTCCTGCCATTGATTGCCCTGTGTTTGTACTTGATGTGGTCAGAGAGGTGTTGCGTCAGCGTTTGGCGGATCGTTTTGAAGTGATGATGAACGATGGTTGGATGGAAGAGGTGAAATGGTTGGATGCGCTGCAACTGCCTGATACACATCCTACGATGCGGGCAGTGGGTTATCGTCAATTGCTGGACCATCTGCATGGTGATTTGAGTGTGGATAAAGCGTTAACCGATGGCATTACAGCGACCCGGCGTTATGCTAAACGACAGCTAACATGGTTTAATCACCAGACGAAAGATGCAATCCATGGCGATGCGCAAGCAATTCAGACGTTAATCATGGCTTGTATGCACAGGCAGATAGATAAGATTGGTCATATTGATCAAAGTGAACAAACAGGGGTAGAAGATGGCTGAGACACATGATGTCGCATTAGAGAAGGATATCGCCATCAGCGTACATCCTGAATTTCCTACCAAACAGCTTGGTGCATATGCCTGGAAGGCACGGGCTGAAGAGTTTGATCTATTGGTAGATTCCAGTGGCTGTGAGCTGGTTGAATCAACGCGCGTGAATGTGCGGCGTATTACATCGGCTACGCTGTTTGGTTCGGGTAAGGTTGAGGAAGTGCGCTTGTTGGTTGAAGAACATGAGGCAAAAGTGGTGTTTGTTGATCACCCTTTAACGCCGGTACAGCAGGGTAAACTTGAAGACGCCTGGACAGCCAAAGTGGTAGATCGTACAGGTCTTATCTTGGAGATTTTCGCATCCCGTGCCCGCACGCGAGAAGGTATTTTGCAGGTTGAGCTGGCCAGTCTGAATTATCAGATGGGGCGACTTGTACGCAGCTGGACCCATCTGGAACGTCAACGTGGCGGGGTTGGTCTGATGGGCGGGCCTGGTGAGCGTCAGATTGAGCTGGATCGGCGTATGATCCGGGATAAGGCCATATCACTTGAAAAAGATCTGGAAAAAATAAAACGTATGCGAGCAACACAGCGGGCTGGCCGGCAAAAGAAAGATATGCCAACCGTGGCGTTGGTGGGCTATACCAATGCAGGCAAGTCAACCCTGTTCAATCTTCTGACCAATTCCGGTGTCTATGTGGCAGATCAGTTGTTTGCAACGCTTGATCCAACCCTTCGTTTACTCCAGATAGGAGATAACTTGCGTTTGATGCTCTCCGATACGGTGGGTTTTGTGCAGGAGTTGCCGCATGAACTAGTGGATGCTTTTAAAGCGACACTGGAAGAGGTGATTGAAGCAGATCTCATTTTGCATGTGCGTGATGCGTCTGATCCGATGAAGGCTGAACATGCCAAGGTTGTGCATGAAACACTCGAGCAGTTGGGTTTGGTGGGCGACTATGCGCCTCCGATTATTGAAGTCTTGAATAAGAAGGATCTTGCTCCGGAGCTTGAGAGCTATCGTGCTGATGAGATCGCCGGCAGTCGAATGGCTATTTCTGCGCTTACCGGTGAAGGCATGGATGCGTTGGTGCAACTACTGACCGACTGGCTTTGTCAGGAGATGCGTGAAATGCATCTCAAACTGAATATTTCGGATGGAAAAGGCATGGCGTTCTGCTATCAGCGCGGTGCGGTGCTGAGTAAAAATAGTGATGATGATAGTATGCATGTTGTGGTTCGCTTAAGCGCACTAGATGCGTCAAAATTTATTGAAGATGATGGTTTCCATCGATTACGCTGACTCAATCAATATGATGATTTATAGGTTAGTCTGCGTGCGAAGCTTTGTTGAGTTGTGCATCAGCTCAACGTATAGATAGAGATGCTCTATCCCCCCCCCCCGGCCTATTCATGAATAGGCCGGCTTAGAACGACTCACCAATATGTTGAATATTGGCAAGGAGATGACGTGCCACAAACAGTATCTGAACCAGTAGATTCAAATTCACCGCTTGATTATAAGGATCTCTATATCAATCGTGATTTAAGTATGCTTGAGTTTAATCGGCGTGTGCTTGAAATGGCTGGTGATCTCAATACACCATTGCTGGAGCGGCTTCGATTTTTATGCATTTACACATCGAATATGGATGAGTTTTTTGAAGTTCGGATTGCCATTCAGAAGCAGCGGCTTGCCATTGGCTCGTTGAGTACAGGGCCGGATGGTTTGACTGCAATGGATATTCTGTTGAAAGCGCGAGCTAAAATTGAAGAATTGGTGTCGGAGCAATATCGCTTGCTTAATGAGGATCTTTTGCCTGCCTTGCGTGAGGAGGGAATTCGTATTTTACCTCGCGTAGAATGGACAGACGAGCAGTCCGATTGGGTTCGTAAATTTTTTAAACGCGAATTGTTACCAGTGCTGACTCCGATTGGGCTGGATATGTCGCACCCATTTCCAGGTGTGTTGAGTAAAATTCTCAATTTTATTGTGGCCCTTGATGGTAAAGACGCATTTGGACGTGAGTCTAAGTATGCCATTGTGCAAGCTCCACGATCACTCTCTCGTGTTATTCAGTTACCCGATGATATTAGCAATTCAGAACATAACTTTGTGTTTTTGTCCTCGATTATTCATGAACACGTTGGTGATTTCTTCCCCGGTATGAAAGCAAAGTCTTGTCACCAATTTCGCATTTCACGTAACAGTGAATTAATTGTTGATGAGGAAGAAGTTGATGATTTGAAAAAAGCGGTGGCAGGTGAACTGCTTGAACGCCGCTTTAGTGCGCCTGTGCGTCTGGAAGTGTCGAATAAATGTCCTGAAGAACTATATACGTTTTTGTTGCAACAATTTAATTTGCATGAAAATGATTTATACCGGGTTAATGGGCCTGTTAACCTGTACAGGCTGGCAGCCATTTATGACAATGTAGATCGCCCTGATCTCAAATATCCACCGTTTGACCCCGGTGTGCCTGCCAGTTTACAGCTTGAGGATGAGGATATGTTCAGCGTCATTCGACGCGGAGATGTGCTCTTGCATCATCCTTTTCAGAGTTTTAAACCTGTCGTGGAGTTGATTAATCAGGCAGCAGCAGATCCTGATGTATTGGTTATTAAACAGACGATGTATCGGGTAGTGCCTGACTCACCGATTGTTGACGCTCTGGTTAAAGCGGCGCGTGCCAATAAGGAAGTTGTGGCGGTTATTGAATTGCGCGCACGCTTTAATGAAGAAGACAATATTGCGCTGGCTGACCGCTTGAGTGCGGCTGGAGTGCAGGTGGTTTACGGTGTGCTTGGTTATAAAACCCACTGTAAAATGATGCTGATTGTGCGCAGAGAAGGGCGTAAGCTATGTCGTTATGTGCACTTAGGTACAGGTAACTACCATACCATTACCACTCACTTCTATACTGATTTCGGCATGCTTAGCTGTGCCCCTGACCTGGGTGAAGATGTGCATCGGGTATTCCAACAATTGACGGGTATGGGACGTGTGTCCAAATTGAAAACCATGTTGCAGTCACCATTCTCACTGCATAGTGGTTTGATTGAACGCATTGGATTGGAGGCGGCCAATGCCAAAGTATATGGAAAGGGTCGTATTATCGCTAAAATGAATGGTTTGGAAGAACCCGAGATGATAAGGGCATTGTACAAGGCATCACAGGCTGGCGTAAAAATTGATCTTATTGTGCGTGGTATTTGCTGCTTGAGGCCAGGCATCAAAGGGGTATCTGACAATATTCGTGTTCGTTCAGTCCTCGGTCGTTTCCTCGAACATTCACGTGTCTTTTATTTTTATAATGGTGGGGAGCCTGAAACGCTGTGTGCAAGTGCTGACTGGATGGGGCGTAATTTGCTCAGGCGTGTGGAAACATGTTTCCCTGTACGTGACAAAAAACTGGCGCGTGAGATTATGACATTGGGTTTACGGCCATATTTGACCGATAACACAGGCGCATGGGCAATGCGTAAGGAAGGTGATTATCGACGCGTGCGTTCAAAATCCAAGCTACATAGTGCGCAGTTGCTTCTTATGAAGACGCTCGGTCGCCTTGGTGGGTGAAATTATGTGTCTACGTTTAAATTGAGGTCAATGTGTAGTTTTCTGTCGAAAGCCTGCTTAATGTAATCGACGGTTTGTAAAGCAGCCCAGCGTTCCAGCATCAAGTCACCATCGCCTTCAAGATGTAGTGTGATATTATTGTGATCTGTTTCGACATAAATATTGTGTACACGGTTTCGTCGTTCCTTGTTTAATGCTATGCCGAGCCGAAGCAAAGCGCTTAATTGCCAGGCTTTGGCCTGATTTTCAGTCGATAGACAGGTAAAATCACGGTGTGCTTCCGAAGGCGCTGCTTTGCGTTGATAACGTACAACCTGAGCCAATAAGGCCTTTTCGTGCTTGCTCAAACCTAGTAGCGGAGAGACCGAGATGATGTAAGCAGCATGACGATTGTGACCGCCAACACGGATGTACATGCCTATTTCATGTACCAGTGCAGCTACCTCTAATAGCAATCGTTCCAGATGTCCTAGCTTGTGTGTAGCAGCCATTTGGTCAAACAGGGCAAGCGAAAGCCTGGCGACGTGTTTGCAATATTTTTGGTCCACATGGTATTTCCTTTTCAGGCTACGCGTCCAGGCGATAAGGTTGTTGCGTTTTGACAGGAAGGTGCGTTCTTCTCCGTCCATCATGTCAAGAATGATACCATCTAGCAGGCTGGCATCAGGCATGACCATCTTTTTGGCACCAGCCAGAGCCATGATTTCATAAAACACCATGGTTGCAGGCAGTATGACATCGGCCCTGTCGGGACGTAGCCCCAGGTCGCGTACGCGTTCTTCGAAGGTGAGAACGGATATTTCATCAATCAATATGCCGAGTTCTTTGCGGTTGATCTGTTGTAAAGACTCGGTTGCCAGCAGCTGGTGCGCTAGTTCGCCGATGGCACCGGCATTGCCTCCGGTAGCAATACACAGATCTGCTTTGCGTTTACCAATTTGTTCGCGAATTTTCTTACGCATGCCATCCAGATATTCAGAGAGAAGCGTATTGAAGTCTCCACCTTTCCCCATCATTTCGAGCAGACGAACGGTACCAATTTTAAAGCTTTGGGACGCAATTACCTCGCCGTTGTCGCAAAGCGTGATCTCCACACTGCCGCCGCCCATATCTACCAATAGGGTGAATTTATTTGCCAGATCCACGCGCCGGGAAATAGAGTAATGCACCAGCCTTGCTTCTTCCTCTCCGCTGATAAGTTGCAGCTTAATATTCGTTTTATCCCAGATGCGTTTGACCAGTTCGGCTCCATTTTTGGAGTCACGCATGGCACTGGTGGCAGTGGCGCGATAGGTGCCAATTTGTTGCTGATCGAGAATGCGTCTAAATTGACTAAAGGCCTCTACAGCATCATCCATGGTTTGCTGGCTCAAGATACCAGTGGTGAAGGCATCGTGCCCCAGCCGTACGGCTTCACGATAACGTTGAATGAGTCTGGGCATGCCATCTGCATCACGCGTGGCTACGCCCATACGAATAGCGTTGGAGCCAACATCAATAGCGGCGACCATGGCACCGGGCTCGGGTAGTGCATCATCTTCGACGAGGTTGATAATTTCCATGTGCTTATGATGCCTGCTGTTCAATACGACGCCAACAAATTAATTTGATATTCATTTGACATGAGACGGTATCGGTTTGGTTTTTTTATAGTAGTGCTGTATACTGTTTTTTCCTTTCAAGCGGGGAATAACTATCAAAGGGGTATGATTGTCATGACAACAGAGGCAACAGGTGAAGTAATCCAGTGCAGTGGTTCACAGGAGGAGCTAATGACGAATGTCCGTTGTTTTGATGCGGTGGCAGAAAAAAATGATTTAAGTGATGAGAAGATAAAAAAGATACTGGTTAAATATCAGCAGGAGCAGGAACTCAAGCCGTTTCAGGCAGAGCTTATTAATTTACAAACATATCTGGAAGAGACAGGGAAGCGTATGATTATCCTGTTTGAAGGTAGGGATGCAGCGGGCAAAGGCGGCACCATTCGCCGTGTCAGCCGTTATATGAATGAAAAACATTATCGCATTATAGCCCTAGGTAAACCGACCGAAGAGCAGCGTGGTCAGTGGTTCTTTCAAAAGTATGTGTCTCAATTTCCGCATGGTGGTGAAATCGCCATGTTTGATCGCAGTTGGTATAACCGCGCTATGGTGGAACCTGTATTCGGTTTCTGTAGTGATCAGGAGTATAAAAATTTCATGAAAGGAGTGGTGGGGTTTGAAAAGGATCTGGTACGTCAGGGAACGATTTTAGTGAAGATCTATTTTTCAGTTACCAAGGATGTGCAGCAGAAACGTTTTGATCGCCGTCAGGATGATCCGCTCAGGCAGTGGAAATTGTCCGAAGTAGATGTGATGGCGCAGGAGCGTTGGGATGACTTTGATAAGGTGAAATATGAGATGCTAAGACGTACGCATACAGCCGCTGCTCCGTGGACAGTGATTCGTTCGACCAATAAACATCTGGCTCGTTTGAATGCTATCAAATCAATCCTCAATGCTGTGGACTATGAAAAGCTTAATCGAGAGTTGGATTATGTACCTGATGATGATGTGGTGGTTTCCGGAGCGCGTGAAATTGAGTTGATGCAGCGAGAACGCTTGCGTAAGGGCCAAAAAAGCTTCTGATGAAGCTTACTCATAATTAAAAAAGGAGGGTGAGCTAATCACCCTCCTTTTTTATAATGGTGATCACTGATCAGGTAAATATGCCTTTAAAGACAAAAAAGAACAGAATTGATAGCCCTGCACCGGCTGGAAGGGTAACAATCCAGGACATGAATATGGTTTTAATGACGTTGCCATTTAATGCTCCAATACCGCGTGCTAAGCCGACACCAAGCACGCCACCGACCAGTGTATGGGTGGTGGAGATTGGTAATCCGGTTCCTGATGCAAACACGATGGTGACTGCAGCAGCCAGCGTGGCAGCAAAGCCGCGACTGGGGGTAAGCTCTGTAATGCCGGAGCCAACGGTGGCAATGACTTTATGACCGTAGGTGATTAGGCCAATCACAATGCCTGCGCCGCCAAGAATGAGTATCCAGATAGGCGTGGCCGATTTAGCGGCTATTTCTCCGGCGCTACCGACAATGCTGACAATGGCCGCGACAGGGCCAATGGCGTTCGCTACATCATTGGAGCCATGGGCAAATGCGATAGCCATGGCGGTGAAGATCATCAACACGCCGAAGATTTTTTCCATATGATTGAAGTGAAAATCAAGCTCAACAGTTGGATCAAATTTCAGACGATTGATTAAAAATGTACCGATGATGGTGATCACTATACCAATTGCAGCTGCTACGATTAAGCATTCGCCCATCGACATATCAATGCCAACATGTTTTAAGCCTTTGACCATGGTGACCATTGCAATGATGAAGCCCACCATAAAGATATATGCAGGCACATACTTTTTGGCATTAGCAACAGGATCGTCTGTGTTGATGATTAACTTTTGAATACTACGGAAGAGGAAGAAGGCAATAGCACCAGCCAATAGGGGAGATGTAACCCAACTGGCTGCTATGGTGGCAACCTTACCCCAATGGACCGCATCCATGCCGATACCAACGGCACCAAAACCGACTATTGCACCGACTATGGAGTGGGTGGTTGATACAGGCCAACCCTGGCGTGTGGCGACCAGTAACCAGATACCGGCAGCCAGCAGAGATGCGAGCATGCCATATACCAGTAATTCAGGAGTGTTACCCAGTGATGACACATCAATGATGCCTTTGCGTATGGTCTTGGTCACTTCACCACCAGCCAGTATTGCACCGGCCAATTCAAACACGGCTGCTATCATCACTGCCTGTTTGAAGGATAAGGCTTTGGACCCTACGGAGGTGCCCATAGCATTGGCGACATCATTAGCACCAATGCCCCAAGCCATGAACAGACCGAAAATAGCGGCCAAGCTAATGTAGATCATTGCATGTTGTACGAGGATGGATTCCATGGTCTGCTTTCCTTATCGGGCCATTAATAACTGAATGCGGGCGCCAACCTGATGAGAGACATCAGCTAGCTTGCCAATTTTATCAATCATGCGGTAAAGGAACATCATATCCAATGGCTCATATTTCTTTTCAATTTTGAACATAGCATGACGCAGCTTTCGTTCCTGTTGGTCTGTCTCTTTTTCAATCTGTTCGAGTTTTTCGATCAATGACTGGACGACATCAAGCTGTCTGCCACGAAAGCCGGTTTCCACCAGCTCATCAAGTTCATTGATAGCCTTTCTAGCCTGAAAAGCTGCATCTACGGCACGTTGAACAAAGGCAATAAACAGTTCATCAACAGGTGTGGGGATTTCTGTTTTTCGGCCGGTCATAATGCCAGAAATATCCTGAGTGGTATTGGCAATTTTATCCTGAAGGCGCAAAATTTCGAGCACTTTCTCACGTGGCATGGGCATGAAGAGGCTGTTCGGCAGGTGCATGCGTAGATCAAGTTTGAGGGTGTCGGCTGCTCTTTCCATGCTGGAGATAGATTTATGCAGCCGTTTGCAGGCATCGTAATCTTTTTCTAATGATGCCTGAAAAAATAGAGGTAACTGGTTAGCACATTGGCATACCTGCTCCATATGTTGTTGTAACGGTTTTATCGGTGACCCGGCAAACATGCTGGTGATAGCGCTTTTTCTGATCATATCAAAGCTCCCTTTTAAAATAAAAAAGTTTAATCGCTTCGTCTGCCAAGGTCACTCTATATGTTATGAAAAGATGTTAGAGCATATATTACTGATTGATCAGGGCTGCTGCTGTATCGCTATCAACGTGGCGCACTTCTTTACCTTTAACCATATAAATAACCATTTCTGCAACATTGACTGCGTGATCTGCAATACATTCCAGATTTCTGGCTATATCTGTGGCAATCAGACCTGCGGTAATCTGGCGTGGGTCTTCCATCATATAAGTCAGGTATTCGCGATGCATAGATTTGAACTTCTGTTGAACCTTTTGATTCTCTTCAATGCAAACCATTGCGTCATCTAAATCACCTTTGGAAAAGGCATTGAGCGCCTGTGCAAGCTGATCTAGTACAAGATCAGAGAAAGACTGCAAAGAGGAGACCTGGGTTAAGGGATGGTCTTCCGTTTTAAGCATGTTTTCAGCAATATTCTCGGCCAGATCCCCCATGCGCTCCAGATCCGTTACGATCTTAATTATGGTCATGATCAAACGCAGATCACCCGCAGCAGGCTGTCGTAGCGCCAGAATAGTGCGCGTCATATCGTCAATTTCGATCTCCAGCGTGTTGATGGCATGGTCACGATCAATCACTTTATGCGCACGTTTGGCGTCTTGTTTGATTAATGAGTTCATTGAACGCTTCGTTGCTTTTTCAACCAGCCCACCCATGGCCAACACCTTTTCTTTCAATTCGGTTAACTCATCTTCAAAGCGTTTAATGGTATGTTGGTTCATGGCTTTATCCCTCTTGTCTTTCTTATCTATACGCTAGTGTAGTTGAAAACAGCGTTATCCGAAACGACCGGTAATGTAATCTTCAGTTTTTTGATTGGCTGGCGCTGTGAAAATGGTGTGTGTGTCCGAAAATTCAATTACGTCACCAAGGTAAAAATATGCTGTGTAGTCAGATACGCGTGCTGCTTGCTGCATATTATGGGTGACGATAACGATGGTATACTCCTTTTTAAGCTCATCCATTAACTCTTCTATTTTAGCCGTAGCAATGGGGTCGAGGGCGGAGCAGGGCTCATCCATCAGAATTACATCGGGCGCTACTGCAATGGTGCGGGCGATGCAGAGGCGCTGCTGCTGGCCGCCTGAGAGCGCTGTGCCCGGCTGTTGCAACTTGTCTTTCACTTCATCCCAGATGCTGGCTTTTCTTAATGAGTTCTCAACCAGTTCATCCATATCAGGGCCATCATCGACCAAGCCGTGAATGCGCGGGGCGTATGCGATATTTTCATAAATACTTTTAGGAAACGGATTGGGTTTCTGGAATACCATGCCAACATGGGTACGCAGTTGCACCACATCCACTTCAGGCGCATAAATATTCTGACCTTCAAGCAGGATTTCACCCTCAATGCGGCATGACGGAATGCGGTCATTCATACGGTTCATGGTGCGTAAGAAGGTCGATTTTCCGCAACCGGAAGGGCCGATGAAAGCGGTGACTTTACCGCTCAATATATCCAGATCGATGCCGTGCAGGGCCTCAAAGTCACCATACCAGAGCTTCAGGTCACGGACGCTTATCTTGGTTTCGTTGTTAGTGTTGATGCCAGTACTCATGTTTCCTCACATGTTTGTTGCATACGATATATCACCATGATTGTTGTGCACGGTTTCTAAGCTTAACTGCCAGCGCATTCAGGCTTAGCAGAACCGCCAATAGCACAAGAATACCCGCTGCAGTGCGTTCGCCATAACCGCGCATGGATTCCGTTGACCATGTATAAATTTGTGCAGGTAATACCGTAGTTGCATCCAAAATTGTTGTAGGCGCTTCAGGAATATACGCCATCATGCCGACAATAATCAAAGGTGCTGTTTCACCCATGGCCTGAGCCAGTCCAATAATGGACCCGGTTAAGATGCCCGGCATGGCCAGTGGTAAAACATGGTGCCAGGCGGTTTGTAAATTTGATGCGCCAAGTCCATAAGCTGCTTCTCGAATCGATTCAGGTACAGCACGCAGGGCGGCACGGGTAGTGATGATGATGACCGGTAGGGTCATCAGCGCCAGTGTCAGGCCGCCGGCAAGGGCGGATGAACGTGGTACGCCAAAAAAACTGATGAAGATGGCCAAGCCCAACAGCCCATAGAGAATCGATGGGATGGCGGCCAGATTGTTGATGTTTACCTCAACCAGGCGGGTGAAGCGGTTGTCATCGGCAAACTCTTCGAGATAAATAGCGGTCATCACGCCAATAGGTACTGCAACCAGCATGGTGATCAACAGCGTAAATACGGTACCAACGGATGCCGCCAGAATACCGGCATATTCAGGTAGTTTAGAGTCGCCATTGGTGAACAGGGTAGTGTTGAATACAGTGCGTATTTTGCCATCTTTGAGCATGGCATCGACTGTATGCTTATGCTTGGATTTCAGACCATGTCCATCATGTTGTTTGATATATTGATCTACCCGGCTGTCTGCAAGCATCCACAATTCAACGCTGCTACCCATCAGTTCCGGGTGTGCTTTCATGTATGCCGGCAAGTTGCGCAACCAGGCCCTGCTGACGACGCCACGCATTTTTTTATCGATAGCTTTGTTGTAATTTTTACTGGCTGCCTCGGAGTAATGAATGGTGGCTAGCACTTCTGTTTCATCAAAGGCAGGCAATGCCTTGCCAATGATATCAACAAAAAAGAAGACCAGAAAAGCCAGTGCCAATGCGATAGCTGCAAAACCATAAAAATGAAAACGGGCATTGGCGCGTTCACGTTTGCGTTGACGCGGGCTTTTGTGTTCATTCATAAAGCTCGCTGTTGTGTTACCTGCTTCGTTGTTGTTTAAGTCATTGGCCATGGTTGTTGTATCCATTTTTGCATCATTGTTCGTATGTATAGCAATATCCGCTTCCGCTGATTTATTCATAACGCTGCCTGAACTTTCGAACCACTATGGTTGAAACAATATTGAGCATGAGGGTGATGATGAGTAGTACCAGACCGAGGGCAAAGGCCGACAGGGTGAAAGCGGAGTCAAATTCCTGATCGCCGGTAAGTGCTTCAACTATTTTTACGGTTACGGTAGTCATGCCTTCTAATGGATTGGCCGTAAGGTTGGGGCGAAGGCCGGCAGCCATGACCACAATCATGGTTTCACCGATGGCGCGAGATACGGCCAGCAGGCATGCTGCGACAATGCCCGGAAATGCAGCAGGCAATACAATGTGGCGAATGGTTTCTGCTTTGGTAGTACCCAGTGCCAGTGAGCCATCACGCATCGATTGCGGTACAGCACGAATAACATCATCAGAGAGTGAAGAGATAAACGGGATAATCATAATGCCCATAATCAGGCCTGGAGCCAGGGCATTGGTGTAATCAGCTTCCAGTCCGAATGCGTGGGCAATTTCCACGATGATAGGACTGATGGTAATCGCGGCAAAGAAGCCATACACGACAGTAGGGATGCCTGCCAATATCTCCAATAGCGGTTTCAGACGGCCGCGCGAAGCGTGACTGGCATATTCAGACATATAAATGGCGGCAAATAGACCAATTGGAATGGCTACCAACATAGCGATCAGGGTGATCATGAAGGTGCCTGCAAAAATTGGCAGGGAACCAAACATGAGGGGGCCTACACCTTCATCGGCACGACCAGCACCAACCAGAAAGGCAGTGTCAGGCTGCCATTGGGTGCCGGTTATGAAATCCCATACAGGTACAACCTGGAAGAAACGGATGGATTCAAAAATGACGGATAATACAATGCCGAGCGTAGTGAGAATAGAGATGATTGCAGCACTTAGCAGCACACCACGCATCACTTTTTCAACGGCGGGACGGGCGCGGAAATCTGCCTTAATATGACCTAGTCCAAACCACAGGCCTGCACCGCCAAGAGTAAAGGCAGTTGCTAATAACATGGTGGCTGGAACGCTAAAGAGGTGAAATAGATGTCCAATACTGAATATTAAGGATGTAGCCAGAGCAGGTAGCGCTACCCAGATAACGGTATACCAACCATAAAAACCGGGGCGAGAGTGCATTCGAATATTATTTTTTTCTGAAGTCAGGGCTTTGCCACGGGCTAAAAAGTAAGCCATAGCTGAGAGCGGCAACAGGCCGCCAAAAAACCAGAGAAATAGATCAGCAGTGCTCATGGGTATGGTGTAACTCCAGTTTTTTAATCTTTATAAATCTTGTTGTTAAAGAAAAACTGACCGGAGCGAGCTCCGGTCAGTTATCTAAGGCTAAAATGGTATTACTTTAAGACGTGTTTGTTTAGTGCTTTTTATCAAAGGCTGATGGAGTCATGCGAGTGAGCTCTTTCAGGTTTGAACGATAGTTAGCACGCATCTCTTCAGGCAACGGGATCAGACCGATATCAGCACATTCGCCTTCATCACCAATCATCTGTTCGCTCATAAACAGGTTGGCATATTCAAGCATGCCAGGAACATTGTTGATATGAGACTGTTTGATGTAGAAGTACAATGAACGGGATAGTTTGTAAGAACCGTTCTGAACTGTTTCAGGTGCAGGAGCGATGCCTTCGATTGTTGCTGCTGCAATGCTGTCGCTGTTTTCAGCCAGGTAACTATAACCGAATATACCCAGTGCCTGTGTGTCTTTAGCCAGTTTCTGAACGATCAGATTGTCATTCTCACCGGATGGAACATAAACACCGTCCTGACGGATTTTGTGGAACTTCTTGTATTGTTTGTTTTTTACTTTGTCCGCTTTATACAGGTCAGTGTAAACATCCATATGCTTGGTGATGTGTTTGAGGATCATGTCTTCAAATGCATCACGCGTACCGGAAGATGCTGGTGGGCCATAGATGGTGATTTTACGGTGTGGCAGTTTTGCATTGATTTCATTCCAGTAGTGATACGGGTTTGCAACCAGGCTCTTACCATCTTTGCTTGGTACTTCTGCAGCTACTGCCAGCATCATCTCTTCGCGGGTAAGGTCTAATGCCGCTGTAGATTTAGCCTGTGCGATGGCAATGCCGTCATAACCAACAACCATTTCAGTGATGTATTTAACACCGTTTTTCTGACATTTTTTGAACTCTTTGGCTTTCATGCGACGTGATGCATTGGTAATGTCAGGTGTGTCCATGCCGTTGCCAGCGCAGAACAATTTCATGCCGCCACCGGAACCGGTTGATTCAACTACAGGAGTTTTGAACTTTGTTGTTGAACCCAATGCTTCAGCTGTATAACTGGAGAATGGGTAAACTGTTGATGAACCAACAATTTTAATTTGTTCGCGCGCTTCAACTGCATGAGCAGCGATGAGCAGCGTTGCTGTTGCCAGTATAATTCGTTTCACTAGTATTGCTCCGTCTTAATAAGATTTTTGTGATGATACATATTGAGATAGTGATGTTAGAAATAAAAGGCTGGGGGGGTGAGCCCCAGCCTTTTTGTTTGTGTGACTAGAATTTAGTTTGAGTCCAAAGACCGAAACGTGTGGTTTTCTTGCTGGTGACGCCTGCAAGTTTTGTTGTTGCTTTATCAACACCTAACGCAAGGGTGACATGTTTAACAGGTGAGTATTCTACACCACCGGCAAAACGATTGGTCTTGGTGACAGATGCCGCATTGTCTTTTGTGAGTTCATAACGGCCGAATACACCGAAGCCGTTGCTGATTTTACTCCAGCCCCAGATAGCATACGCTTTCTCTTTTACAGAGGTAGCTGTCGCAGTGGTTTTAACTCTGTTGTTGGTGTAGTTAGCACCAACGCGATAGTCGCTGCCTGAACCATAAGTGGTCATGACTTGGTACAATGTGCTTTTCTTTTCAGCCAGGTTGGTTGGAACCTGTTTGGTTCCTTTATAACCATCGCGGTATTGGAAATCTACGGTCATGCCTTTTACAGGGTACAGGCTGAATCTGGAGTTAATATCCATAGTTTTGCCAGTAACTGCAGGGTGACTATAGCCAGCACCATTGGTGTATGTGACAAAATATTTTGCCATGCCATCAAACAACTTACCTTTCAGGCCAATGCCGAGATCAGATGAAGCATCATAACCATTGGTATCAATCATGACTTTTGAGAAATAACGATGTTTCCAAAGTCCTTGCTCATAATCAATCCATGGTGTGTGGGACTGACCAACGCGTAAGACAGCAGCGTCGCCATACAGCTTGCCTTCTACATATGCATATTTCAAGAAGATATTGTTGTTTTTCTTCTTCAGATTGGGGTCAAGGTTGACATCAGTAGTGATGCGCATCATCCAATCAGAGTTAAATGAATACTTTGCAGTTAAGTAAGCGCGTTCAAGGCGAGCGCCCAGGGTCTCTTTTGTAGTAGCGCCAGTTGAGTCGGTTTGTTTGAATGAGGTGATGTCTGAAAAGATCTTGCCACCAAGTTTTAATTTACTGTCGCCATCGTCATAGACATTTACGCCGCCAGCCATTGCTGGAGCAGAGAATGCCAACATAGCGAGAGCAGAGATTGAACGAATAATTGCTTTCAAGTGTTTCTCCTGTTTTGTGGATGAAAAAAATCTCTTTCGAGTTGCGGCGAAAGCTAATGACTCTTTGTGACATCCATATGACATAAAGTCAGGCGTGCCGGTCTGTCACATGCATGTCATATCTATGGGTGAGGATAGCTCTATTCTTAATTAGTAAAGAGAGGTCTATATGTATATAAATCATGCCACTCAGGCAGAGCTTACAGAAGCTTTTGCCGCGACTCGAATGGCAGATCCTTTGTTTCATCAGTTTTGTGCTCTACCTGTCTGTGAGAAAATGCAGCATGAAGAATGTATGCAGTTATTTCACTGTTTTGATGTTGTTGCCGTGAGCGCGGGTGAGGTGATTTATGAAGCAGATAGTAAATCTGACAACACCATTCGTTTGATTGTTGAGGGTAGGGCTGAAGTATCCAGTTCCTTGATGAGTATATATGGTCATCTTGGTGCAGGGGATCTGTTTGGCTTGTTCTCTTTTTTAGATGAAGATCGACTGCATTCAGGTACGGTCAAGGCAGAGTCGGATATGATATTACTCTGTGTCAATCGTGATTATTTTAATCTTATTACCGTTGAAGATGCTAAACTCGGCAATTTGTTATTACGCTTGATGTTTCGTTTGTTGTCACATATGTCGTTGAAAATGGAAAATGAATACGTTGCCATGCGCCATTATATTGCCGGGAGGCATGGCTGATGCTAGAGATGCGGCATGGAAACTTTCGGTATAGTGAGCTTATGACACAAAACTCGGATACGATCAGTGCCGATATTCTTATAGTTGAGGATGAATCGCCTATTGCCAGATTAATGTCGCTGCATTTGCAAGCAGCTGGATATTCTACCCATGTGTGTGGCGATGGAGATCTTGCGCTGGCGGCATTGCGGGATGGCAACTGGCGTCTGGTGGTGCTTGATCGCATGTTACCCGGAGCTAACGGCATGAAAATTCTGCGATGGATCAAAGGTTCCTCGACCAAAGCCAATACGCCGGTGTTGATGGTGACCGCGCTAGGCATGTCATCAGAACGCGTGCAGGGCTTGAATGACGGGGCTGATGATTATTTGCCTAAACCGTTTGAGCCAGATGAGTTGGTGGCACGAGCAAGAGCGTTGTTGCGGCGTAGTCGGGTGGTTGAAACAGGGCGAACAGATAGCGAGTGCATCAAGTTAGATCCTGATGTGCCGGTGGTGTTTGAAGGCAATAAACGCGTTGAACTGCGCCCGATGGAATATAAATTGTTGAAATTGTTAATGGATAAACCCGGTAAAACCAGAAGCCGTGATTATTTGCTGGATCATGTCTGGGGGCATGAAGTGTTTGTGGAAGAGCGCACGGTGGATGTGACAGTGAAACGCTTGCGTAAGGCAATGGATACTTTGGGACGAAAAAAATGCATTGAAACCGTCCGTGGTATGGGCTATCGCTTTGTGATGCCCAATGAATAACGCACGTGAATGAACCTGTTGTCATGAGTGTTCAGTGATGGATACCACATGGTTTTTTCTGCTGGTTGCTGCCGGTGCATTGTTCTATGCATTTCGCATGCGCCGACAATTGCATTCCTACAAACTTAAGCTTAATCAATTAAAAGAGCATCAGCATCTGCTGGAGCCTGATTTGGCCGATGGAGACAGGCTTGATGCGCTGCTTGTCTCTATGAATGAAGTGGTGTTTCGTCTGGATGCGTCAGGGCGTGTTGTTGGCGCTAATGCACAAGCAGAAGAGATGTTCTCAATGCGGAGCACTGCGTATCCAATACCACTGAGGCAGGTGTACCGTGAAAGCGACTGGCATGATGCATTTCAAAAGTCATTGGATGCGCTGCCTGAGCACCACTGCTTGCCTGATATGAAGCTCTCCCATGTTGCTTTAGCTCCGAGAATTGCTGTGTTAAATGCCGGTCACATGCTGCTGTTATGTGTGGATGTGACAGAACAACGCAGACTGGAGAAACAGCGCAGAACTTTTTTGTCTAATTTAATGCATGATCTGAAAACACCGCTGACATCCTTGTTGGGCTATGCGCGGAGCATGGATCGTTTCGGTGATGATGTTGATTTTAGAAAAGAAGCTGCTCATGTGATTGCAGATGAAGCCAAGCATGTAAATCATCTGCTCGATGCGTTGTTGACTCTGGATCAGATCGAATTTTCGGGAAGAGATGCTAGTGCATCATGTCAATCCAGGCCTGTTTTGCAGCTTGTGAGTGATATGTTGGCTCCGCAATGTGTGGAAAAACATGTTGAGATTTTGTGTGAATATGGCCCGGAGCCTGAGCTTGCGATGATGGATGATGAGTTGGAAAGGATCATTACCAACCTGCTATCTAATGCTGTGAATTATTCACCAGAAGGTGGGCGGGTTCGTTTAGCGCTTAGCGTTACTGAGCAGCGTTGCACTATAGTGATTGAAGATCAGGGTGAAGGTATTCCTGAAAAAAATCTATCCAGAGTAACCGAACGTTTTTACCGGGTGGATAAGGCCCGCACGCGAAAAAATGGTGGTCACGGCTTGGGTTTGGCGATTGTAAAAGAACTGGCAGAAAAGAATGCTGGCACGTTGACGCTTTCGAATCGCTTCGATCAGTCTGGTGGCGCATCCAGGGGATTGCAGGCTAAGCTTGTATTGCCTTTAGCTGAAGCGACTGCTGCATCTTAAACTTTTTACATTCATTCATCGTATGCCGTGCCCTGACATAATGTCTGTAACTGGCTTAATGGCTGTTCATAATGTTGCCATAGACCGATGGAACGAGCAGAGAGTGGTTTGCGAACCTGAATAGCGCTGGCTGTTTGTACCGGGTGGGTGGCGTGTTGAAAATGCATGCAGGACTCATTCCAGTTCAGGTTACAGGCATGCAATAAAGCACGCGTCTGGGCCTCCTGATGCTCTACCAATTGTTCATAAGTCATATTATAAAATGTTTCACACGGCAGCACGTTAGCCCAGTATCGCATCAGCCGCTGATAGGCTGCGTAATAATGTTTCAGCTCAGTCAGATCAAAAGCGTAACCGAAATGTGCGCCCTGCAGATTGTTTTTGTAAATGGATAAGCAGGTATCCAGCGGGTGACGTTGCAAATGTATGAAGCTGGCTTGCGGCAGTGCCCGGTGAATCAAGCCTATAAGATTGATGTGACTTAAAGTTTTATCACAAACGCATGTTTTGGTACCAATGTCTTCTTTGATGCGTTCTAAATAATTTTCTCCGATTGCTGAACAGCGGTGATCAGGCAGCGTGTTGAGTGCTTCTGCTGACAATGTTGAACCTACAATGTCGTTTATGGCTGCTTGCATATGGCCATTTTCACCCAGCGTGATGACCTCTGGGTGTGCAGCCAATATTTGTTCAACCAGTGTAGTACCTGATCTGGGCATGCCGACAACAAACAGGCAAGTGGGTTGAGCGGGGTACTCATGTTGCTGATGTGCTATTTCGCTGAAATCGCTTTGTATAAGCTGATCAATGTCTGCAATCGCGGCGTCGGTGTCAAAATTACTGTGTTGATGGCAGATGGTGTTGGCATCTTGAAGTAAGGAGAAGGCTTTATTGTAATGGCCCAAATCATCTTCTACTTTGGCCAAGGCGAATGATATTTTCATGTCTGTGTCGCTGCTTTTCGGGCATTGCAGTTTTATCTGCTGCATGATTTCAATATCATCATTTGATGCTTCATAATGCTGTAAATCCACACGCATTAGCCAGGCGTCACCATGGTAGGGATTGATTTGAAGTGTATGCTGGATGTGTTGGCGAGCTACTTCCAGTGCTCCCTGCTCTACCGCTAACAGAGCTAGTCCATAATGTGCATCGCTATTGTTGGAGTCGCGCGCAATAATCGCTTCCAGGTGAAGGCGTCCTGCATTATGATGATTTAGTGCGTGGCAGGCTTGAAATAGTCCCATGCGTATGGAGCTGTCACCAGGGTTTCTTTTTTGGATTTTTTCCAGCACAACAAGTGCCTCTTGATGTTGATCCTGTGCCATCAATGCACCAGCCAGACCTAAATGCGAGGCGATGTCATAGGTGTCTATTGTGAGTGCATGCCGATAGCTTTTCATGGCTGAAGCTATGTCCCCTTTTTGTAGCTGAAGGTTACCTAAGCTGGCCAGAAAGTGCGCACGCTTTGGTGCGGCATCAATGGCTTGCTGTATGCATGTCAACGCCTCTTCGATATCTCCGTTTTGCATGGCCAGGTGACCACGCAGGTGCAAGGCATCGGGATGTTGTGGGTATATGGCTTCGATCTCATCACATGCTTTCATGCATTGTGATGGGTTTCTCTGTTGCAGGGCTTCACCTGCCATCGCCAGCAGTTGAGATATTTTTCTTTTTTTGTTGTTGGAAAGCTTGATGTGCTTGGCCATGCACGACTCCTGAGAGGGGGATGAAGCAAGCATAACTGTGTTGGATGTCATGTAATACTGCTAAGTGATATTGAATGCGTATTGGTGATAGAAAAGTTGGTTTGGAGCGTGTTGATTGTAACGAGTATAAAAAAAGCCGCCTCATTGAAGAGGCGGCTTTTGTCTTTTTAAACGAATTTAGCTATCAAGCTTAGTTGATCTGAGATAGCAGTTTTGGGTTTATTACGAGGTTTCTTACACCGTGTGCATGATTTTCTTCAAAGTCATTGCCTTCGCACCATTTGCCAACTGTTGCGATGTTAACTTTGGCGACCTGAGGGCGAACACTCCATGTAACCTGATAGGGAGAACCTTTCTCATTATAATCGGGGCCAGTTGTCGAACCTTCATACTGAACAGGGGTACCAGTATCGCCTGGGATACCTGTTGCCTGATGCAGGCCATGTACTTTTTTATGCTTGGTTAACTTTTTAAAGCTAGCTGCATGTTTATCATTCACTACGACATACACCTGAGTCTCAACACGTAACTGCGGATTTTGCCCTTCGACAGCTTTGTTGAAGCAAGCACCAAGGCTGTGGCCGGGTTTGACCTTCGCTGTTGAGTAAACATAGTGAACTTCAATGGTGTCGCCGGGTTTTAGTGTGCTGTGGGCGCTATCGCATATTTTATGCTTGGTTGGGGTAAGTTCAGCTGGAGTAAGACTAGCTGTATCGAATCTATAACCACTCCGATAGCCCTCGCCATTACCGTTACCTGCATAGATTGAGAACGCTTTAGCTTTGTGTTCTGCATTTTTGTGGAAATGAATGTTACACAGGTTCATTTCAGTTGATGCAGGAGCTTGACTGAAGATGCGTTTGTTTTTGCCAGCTACAGCATCAATATCACGCGGTGATTGTGGGCCGAAACCTAGGCCTTTCGTGCTTTTTGCCAGTGCTTTGCGCTGTGCTTTAATTACTTTGTCAGCAACAGGGCCCGATGCGTGGTGGCCGCCCTCTGCTGTGCCATGCTCACTGCTGTGCCCACTGTTATGGCCATGCTCACTGGCCATAACCGGTGTGGCTAGCAGTGCAGAAGCTGCCAGGGCAATCATTACTCTTTTCATGTGTTCCTCCCAAAATTAGTGATCGGATGGATTTCCGATGTGGATACAATATAGTAAAGATTTTAGAATCTGCAACTTAGATTTTAATGGAACGACACATTTAAACAGGAGGGCTGGATGGTTACGCGGCACGATTTGAACAAATATTACCAATGGCTACGTCAATATGGTTATAATGATTCCCACTCGGGCAATATATCCGGGCGCGATGGTGCCGCGATGTGGATTTCGCCGACAGGCGCTTGTGCCGACACGCTTGAATCAAAAGGTTTTGTGGCTTGCAGGCTTGCAGATCAGCCGCCTGAAGGGGCATCCGGCGATGCTAATCTGCATCTGGCGATTTATCGCCAGAATCACAAAGCACAGGCGATCATTCATTCGCATTGCCCGCATGCTGTTGCCTTGACGCTGAATGGTGAAGGTTTTGTACCGTTAGATTTTGAAGGACAGCTCTATTTTCCTGTGGTGCCTGTGATTACCGTTCCATACGATGTCTATTTTGAGCAAGCTGCTGAGCAGGTGGCTAAGGTATTGGCTGATCATCCGGTCTGTATTGTGCGTGGTCATGGTGTGTATGCATGGGGTGAAACGTTGAATTTGGCCTATAAATGGACCTGTTCATTAGAAATGTCTGCCAAAACAGCCTTTATTGCCAGGCAGGCGGGGGTCTTATGATTTCTGTTTTGTTGCCAGTGCATGTTGGTTGTGCGCTGATTTCAATTTCCATGTTTATTTGGCGTGGGGGTGCAATGTGGATAAGACGGCCGATAACACATCCTTTCTTACGTCGAACGCTGCCGGACAGTGTGGATACCCTGTTTTTGTTGACGGGTGTTATGATGGCATTTTTGTTAGGTACTTCACCGCTTGAAGCTGATTGGCTGGCAGCCAAACTTATTGGTCTGGTGATATATACCTTGTTGGGTTTTGTGGCGCTGAGAGGTGGTAATATCATCTTAAAGCGTAGTAGCTTTATCGCCGCACTGTGTGTGTTTGCCTATATTGTGGCTGTGGCACATGCGCGAAGCCCGCTGCCTTGGATGTAGGCACTACATTAATAATAAATAGTTAGGAGATATGATGGCTTTGGTTGCGTCGATACATGTGAATGATGGTTGGGCTTTGCCTGAGATGATATTGAAAGATGTTGAAGGTAATGCCGTGGCATTACGAGAACAGCTGGGTGAGAATGGTTTGTTGGTGGCATTCACCTGTAATCATTGCCCATATGCGATTGCTGTTTGGCCGCGATTGATTCGACATGCGGCGACATTGAAAGGTATGGGGATCAATACGGTTGCGGTGAATCCGAATATTCATCCCGATTATCCAGCTGATGGGGTGATAGCCATGGCTGAAAAAGTGAGCGAGTGGGGTATCGAATTCCATTATTTGGCCGATGATGGTCAGGGCGTGGCA
This sequence comes from Mariprofundus sp., assembly GCA_030951045.1. Lineage (GTDB taxonomy): Bacteria > Pseudomonadota > Zetaproteobacteria > Mariprofundales > Mariprofundaceae > Mariprofundus. The sequence goes on along the minus strand of JAUZQJ010000002.1, from coordinate 3,213 downwards.
CGTGCTTTTGATGCGCAGTGTACACCTGATCTGTATATGTTTGATGGTGAGGGTAAGCTCTATTATCATGGTCGTATTGATGATTACTGGAAGGATGAGGCGAAAATTACTAATGAAGAACTGATGCCTGCTGCTGAATCTCTGATTGCAGGGGAGGCTGCGCCACAACCACAACATCCAACAATTGGGTGCTCAATCAAGTGGTTAGGGTGATCGCATTAAAATAGCATATGTTTTTTGAATATGCTGAGCTGTCTAGCAGCGTAGCATGGTTAACTGGAGCGTAACAGGTATGCATTGCATCTGTTTTCTGCCTTTACTTTGCGAAACTTTGCGTCCTCTGCGGTAAATGCTTTTGAATCAGGATGTGAGTAAAGGGTGTATTGATGCGATTGCTCTGATAATAGTTCAGATGTTTATTGCAATTTTGCAGGCAAGCCTTATGCTTCGCCGTGTTAAAAGTGAGCTGCGGCTCGCTTTTTTTGTTTTTTGAAGGTGGTTAAGGCATTGGAATCAGAAATTGAGTCATTGTTGCAGCCGATTACTGAAGAGTTGGGTTTGGATATTCTCAAGGTCACGCTTGGTGGCGGAGGTCGTAGGCAGACGCTTAAAGTAGTCGTTGATAAAGTTGGTGGTGTGAGTGCAGATAGCTTGACGCGTGTTAGTCGGGGATTGGCTTTGCAGTTGGATGCAGAGGATCTGATTAAAGGCGCGTATCAGCTGGAAGTAACATCACCGGGGTTGGATTGGCCACTGCAGAGTGCGGCTGATTTCAAGCGCTATCAGGATGAATGGATCAAAGTCTCTTTTTTGACGGGTACAAGCTGGGAAGGGCGTAATCTCGGGCCTGTGCAACGGGCAGGCGATGACAGTGATACGGATGTCTGCTTTAGACTGTTGATTGAAGAGAAAAAAGCCAGAGATAATCACGAAGAGGTGATTTCCATGGCTGAAGTGCAAAAAGTAGTACGGGCTATCAATTGGTCAGAAGTGTCCCGCCTTCGTAATGGTTGATAGCATGTTTATAATAGTAATAAAGGGTGAGAGAATGCAGTCATGAATGTAGAAATGTTACAGGTTGCGGACGCGGTTGCGCGTGAAAAATCAGTTGAACGTGAGTTGGTGTTGGAAGCTATGGAACAGGCGCTGAAAACAGCTGCGCGCAGAACCTATGCTGGCAAGAATGTTGAAGCTGAAATCGACCGAACAACGGGTGAAATTCGTTTGTGCCATGTGCGCACTGTGGTTGAAGAGGTCGAAGAAGAAGAGAATGACCTGACGCTTGATCAAGGTAAGGAACTCGATGCTGAGGCTGAGCTAGGGGCGGAATTCCGCACCTCATTACCACCAATTACATTGGGACGTATTGAAGCGCAAACGGCCAAACAGGTGATTAATCAGAAGATTCGTGAAGCTGAACGAGATCGTGTGATTGCTGAATACGAACCGCGTGTAGGTGAATTGATCACAGGTATCGTGAAGCGTGTTGAACGTGGCAATGTCTATGTTGATCTGGGTCGTGGTGAAGCGGTGATGTACCGTGAAGATCTGTTGCCGCGTGAAACGTTCCGTCAGGGCGATCGTGTACGTGCATATCTGCGTGAAGTGCGCAATCAGAGTAAAGGCCCGTTGGTATTTGTATCACGTTCTGATGCTGGCATGGTATTGCGTTTGTTTGAGCAGGAAGTGCCTGAGGTACAAGAAGGTACAGTTGCTATTCAGGCAATTTCCCGTGATCCGGGTTCACGCAGTAAGATTGCTGTGATCTCGACCGATCCTTCTGTTGATCCGGTTGGTGCATGTGTAGGTATGCGTGGCGCTCGTGTGCAGGCAGTGGTGAATGAGCTGCATGGTGAGAAGATCGATATTATTGAGTGGACTGAAGATCCGGCGGCATTTGTTGTAAATGCACTGGCTCCGGCAGAAATTGAACGTGTGTTGGTGGATGAAGCTTCGAACACCATTGAAGTTGCTGTCAGTGAAGAGAATTTGGCGATTGCCATTGGCCGTCGTGGTCAGAACGTACGTTTGGCCTCTGAACTATCAGGCTGGAATATTGAGCTGATGAGCAGTGGCGAAGAGAAAGAACGTCGTTCTGAAGAAGTGGCTAAGGCGCGTCTGATTTTCCAGGAAGGTCTGGATGTAGATGAAGACTTCGCTGCTGTACTGGTAGGTGAAGGTTTCTACAGCATGGACGAATTGGCATATTGTGCTGTGGAAGATATCTCAGGTATTGAAGGACTGGACGAAGAAGTGGCGCAAGAGCTGCAGAATCGTGCGCGCAATACCTTGCTAGATGCTGCTTTGAAACAGGGTAAAGATGAAGGGGAAGCACATATCTCCTTACTTGATCTGACTGGTATGACGCGAGAAGTTGCTGAGCAATTGGCAGCGCGTGAAATGAGCAGCGTGGATGCATTGGCAGATGCCGCGATAGATGAAATTGAAGATATTGATGGTCTGAGTCGTGAGCAGGCGGAAGCATTGATTATTGCTGCCCGTGAAGCTTCCGGTTGGTTTGACTGAGTTATTAGATGCGTGACGTTCAGACAACTTCCGGGTCTCCAATGAGAAGCTGTCTGATCTGTCGTGAATCAAAAGCAAAACAGGATGTTTTGCGTTTTGTTATAGATGATGAAGGGGTGATCTGGCCGGATTTGCAGCAAAAAGCACCGGGTAGAGGCGTTTATTTTTGTATGTCCGAAGAGTGTCTTTCGCGCATCAATGATAAACGTTTGCAGGCTTTAAAAGCGAATTTTTCGGTTTTATTGCCACAGTGGGATGATTTGCAACAACGCATAACATCGGCACTACAGCAGCAGTTGAAGCGTATGTTAACGCGTCAACGCTCTTCGGCATCAATAGGCAGGGATGCAGTGATGCATCGACTGTGGACTAATGCGCCGGTGATGCTGTTGCGGGCGATGGATGCCGGTGATGCTTTGGTTCGTCAGACAGATGATGGATTAGAGAAAAGAGCGCAGGCGGGCAAGAAGTCATTGCTGGTCAGCGCACCATCCAGGCATTGGTTGGGTGAGATGTTTGACCGTGAAGATGTTGCGATTGTAGCGCTTGATGCTGCTGGACCGACTGCGGCGATTGTAAAAAAGTTGAATGTATATTGTGTCTGGTATGGACGCATAAAGGTGTTGGGTAATAGATGAAACGAATTCTTGATTTGGCGAAAGAACTTGGTGTTGACGCGGCTGAAGT
>JAUZQJ010000019.1 GCA_030951045.1 Mariprofundus sp. | reverse complement strand
CTCATTATTGGATGAATGGAATCAGGAAATAATAAAGACGAAAAGAGGAAGAAAAACAAAAGGGAAGAAAACTTTTGACCGTTATTGCCTTTACCGCTTGTCTCCCAACTATCGATGCAGAATTGGCAAAATTAAGACAGGAGATCGGTATTTCGATGGCCTTTGCCATGTTTGTTGCTTTGTTGATTGCGATTGGCATGTCCTTTCGGGTCTCTGCACCATTGCAGCGCTTGTCTCGTTTGGCAGCACACATTGGAGATGGTGAAGTCGAGATAAAAAGTTTCAGGCATACACCGGATGAAATCAAGGCATTGGCTGCTTCCATGCAACAAGCAGATCAGGCCATCATAGCAAAAAATCGGCAATTAATAGAAAATGAAGCACTGCTGAAAAGTTTAATTGATAATTCTCCGGCAGTGATTTTTATCAAAGATCTTGAAGGTCGTTATATATTAATCAATAGTCGCTATGAGGATATTTTCAATATACGTCATGAAGATATTGTAGGTAAAACGGATGCCGATGTTTTTGATGCAGCCTTGGCAGCAGAGTTGAGTAAACATGATGAGCAAGTGATTGAACGTGGCGATGCAATGGTGCTGGAAGAGAGTGTGCCTGATCAGCGTGGGCTCAGGCATTACTATTCTCTGAAATTTCCGCTCTATGATACGCACAAGAAAATGTATGCAGTTTGCGGCATTGCCACCGATATTACAGATCAGAAAGCATCTTCTGCACAAATCAGTAAATTAGCTACGGTGGTTGATCAGGCCGATGAGATTATCGTAGTTACGAATGCAGATGGTATCATCGAATATGTCAATCCGGCCTTTGAACGCATCAGTGGTTACAGCGCAGAAGAGGTGCTTGGGCAAACACCTCGTATTGTAAAAAGTAATAAGCATACGGATCATTATTATGCGGCCATGTGGAATGCTATATTGGCCGGTAAAACATGGCATGGCGATTTTACCAACCAGGCTAAGAATGGTGATTATTATGAAGTGTCCCAATCGATCACACCCATTATGGATGACGAAGGAAGCGTCAGTGGTTTCGCTTCTGTACAGCGGGATGTAACCCATTTACGTAAAGTGCAGGATAAACTGCAACATACAGACAGGGTTGAATCGCTCGGTGTATTGGCCGGTGGTATTGCCCATGATTTTAATAATCTACTGACCGCTATTTTGGGCAATGCTGCATTGGCACAACGAAAGATGGATGACTCATCGCCTGCATCTAAACATCTGAACGCGATAGAAAACGCCAGTCATAGTGCGGCCGATCTATGCAAGCAGATGTTGGCTTATTCGGGCAAAGGTATGTTTGTAGTCAAGCCAGTCAGTTTGTCTGAACTGGTGGAAAGAATGGGCAAGTTGATTGATGTGTCGTTAGCAAAGAATGTTGTGCTTAAATATCATTTGCATGCGCACTTACCTCCTATTGATGCAGATGTGGCACAAATGCAGCAGGTCGTACTAAATTTGATCACCAATGCTTCAGAGTCCATTGAAGGGAAAAGTGGTGTAATATCAATCACTACCGGTGTAATGTACGCGGATGCAGACTATCTGAACGGTTATATCGGGTCTGAAAACCTTGAGACTGGTCGATACATATTTCTCGAAGTATCAGATACTGGTTGTGGCATGGATGCTGCAATACAGAGGAAAGTCTTCGATCCATTTTTTACCACTAAATTTTCCGGGCGTGGATTGGGTATGAGTGCCATGCTTGGTATTGTGAAAGGGCATCATGGCGGCTTACGCATTTATTCTGAGCCGGGAGAGGGAACATCGATTAAAGTTTCCTTTCCTGTATCCCATGAACATACGGTACACATTGAACCTGAAAAAAATGCTGATCCTGTCTTTCGGGGCTCCGGTACAGTGCTGGTTGTGGATGATGAAGAGGGTGTACGTGAATACGCTGTGATGTTGCTTGAAGAGTTTGGTTTTGATGTGATAACGGCTGAAAATGGTCTCGAAGGTATTGAACAATTCCGTCAGCATCAGAATGATATTGCACTGGTGTTGATGGATATGACTATGCCCAAAATGGATGGCAAAGCGTGCTTTAGTGCCTTAAGAAATATTCAGCCCGATGTGAAAGTGATTCTTTCTTCCGGTTATAATGAGCAGGATGCGACCAATCGTTTTGCCGGTAAAGGTCTGGCTGGCTTCATTCAAAAACCATACGAGCCGGAAAGCATGCTTAAAAAGCTGCAAGAGATTCTTCTATAACCTGAGGGAGGGCTGATTTATTCAGCATATCCCGGATAGAAGCCAGTAAGTAGAGCCATTATCAACGGTCTCTATATTTTAATGCTGGTCAATAATCGATTCCAGTTGTGTAAGGGCCAGCAACAAGCGCATATGTTTGGATGCGTTGCGGCGGTCTTCCGGGGTGTTTTCTGTTGATTGCAGGTGCGCTGAGCGGTAAGCCTCTACATTGGGCCAGTGACGGTGTCGCATCCATAGTTTTGCGCCAATCTTGTCGAACTGCTTACCGGGGTGTTCTAACAACTGGGTAATGGCGCGGTTTTGTAACAGGGTTAATCGGTGTAGCCATTCACGGCGTAAATTGTGTGCATCTTCGCCTCCCCAGTCCGGGCTGCGCAGAGGAACTTCCATGATTTCAATTGGCAGGATTTTCAAGCAAGCCTGACTGGCCAACAGACAGCGCTGTAAGGGCATGTTCAGCTGTGATGCCAGATGCACGGCACAGGCTGACCGCGCCATATGTGGCATGGCAGCCATGTGCAGGGCATGTAATTTTGTTAAATTTGAATTGGCAATATTATCAAGCAGTTCGGCATGGTTGCAGCCTGCCAGTGCAGATAAACCCGGATCCGATATATTTCTCAAAAAGCGGGCAAGCCCTTGTTTCTGTTTGTTGATCCAGTGCGCATCCAACATGGAAATATCGCACAGGCGCAGCAGCGTCTCAGCAAATAGCATCAATTGTTCTTGCAGGGAGCGCTGTAAATAGAGTGTGATTTCCATATCCTGCGAGCTGTCCCAGATAGCGGCACGTAGTGCTTTGGCATCCAGAATATCCTCGGCAATGAACAGGGCTTCGACAATCTCACTGGCACTGGCATCGAGCATGCTTTGAATATGCAGCATGGAAGCAAGACCTATGTGATTGATGATATGATTACTGGCTTGCGTATGAATGATCTCACTGGCAAGCGGGTGTTTGTCGAAATGACGACTATATTTGTGATGTAGCGCCTGTGGAAAATAGTTCTCCAGCAGGCTTTGGCTAAAGGCACTCATCTGATCAAATGATTGTTCGGCGAGCTGCGCATGAATACGGTTTTTTTCCTGTCCCAACAGTATGGATAACTGTGGTCTGAGGTGTAGCAAGGTATTGTCATCTATGCGCGGTGCTACGGCAGGGTCGAGCCAACCAAGTTGTGAGAGCTGGTCTCGTAGCCGTTGCAGACGGGGTGGATGTTCAATGGCATCAAGTTCGGCCAGCGTTAATACGCGTGATTGTAGCAGATTGTCTTCCAGACACTGCTCTGTCACAGCCTGAGTAAGTTGCTGCAATAGCTTGTTGCGTGGTTTGCCTATCAGTGGTTTAGGTAGTGAAGCAAGCAGAATCTTCAGGTTTACTTCATGGTCGGACATGTCCACACCGGCGGAGTTGTCCATGGCATCGGTATTGATGATGCCACCTTTTGTGGCGAATTCGATGCGTGCTTTTTGCGTGAATCCAAGGTTACCGCCTTCGCAAACTACCTTGCAGCGCAGATCATCTGCATTGATGCGTACAGGGTTATTGGCAGGGTCACGTACATCCGCGTGGCTTTCATCGCTGGCTTTGACATAGGTGCCAATGCCACCGTTATACAGCAGATCTACGGGGGCTGAGAGAATGGCCTGAATCAACGATTCCCCTGATAAGGCATTGCTATTGATGCCGAGTGCACTCTGCACACTACTTGAGAGCGTGATGCTTTTGGCACTGCGTTCAAACACACCACCGCCAGCGCTGATCAGTGAGGTGTCGTAGGCCCCCCAACCACTGCCGGATGAAAATAGTCGCTGGCGCTCGGCAAAGCATTGCCCTGCTTTATCGGGCCATGGGTCGATAAAGATGTGCTGGTGATTAAAGGCTGCGATCAGCTCAAGGGCAGGATTTAACAGCATGCCATTGCCGAAAACATCGCCTCCCATATCACCAATGGCCACACATTTTATTGGATCAACGTTGGCATCAATACCGAATTTGGCAAAATGGTGGCCGGCGCATATCCACGCACCACGTGCGGTAATACCTACTACCTTATGATCATATCCGTGCTTGCCACCACTGGCGAAGGCATCATCAAGCCAGAATTCGACTGCTTGAGACTCTACATTGGCATCATCTGAAAAACGTGCTGTTCCTTTATCTGCTGCGACCACCAGATAGGGGTCGTTCTGATCCTGTTTGGATATTTTCATGCCTTCAGGAGGGACAACATGCCCATCAATTAAGTTGTCGGTCAGGGTCAACAGGGTACGAATGAAGTTACGATACTGCTCAAGAATAAAAGCAGGCCCTTGGCCGTCTCTGATGACAAAGCCGCCCTTGGATCCGGTGGGTACAATCTGACCATTTTTTACCGTCTGTGTACTCATTAACTCCAGCACTTCCGTGCGAAAATCAGTTGGTCTATCTGAGAAACGCAGGCCTCCGCGTGCAATAGGGCCTGCGCGCAGATGAATGCCTTCAACATGGACACCGTGCACGAAAACTTCACGATAAGGTGTTGGGTGTGGCGCAAAGCTTAACTGACTGGTATCAATTTTGATGCCGATAGGCATGTTTCTCTGATGAATAAAGGCATTGGTTCTCAGGCCTGCCTCAACCAGTTCTGCCATGGCACGGAACCATCGGTCATCACTTAAGCTGGCTACCTTCACCATCGCCTCGTGAAAGCTTGAACGTGCCTGAATGAGGAAACCTTCGGGCATGGCGATCAGATGATGGGCGGCAAACAGGCGGTGCAGTGCTGCACTTACCTCAGGGTGACGCAACATCATATCTGAAAGTGGTAGTTTGGCGGCATCCGGCATCAGCTGAATCAGATGATTGCGCAAGGTGATCAGATGAGAAATGGCATCAATATCGAGACTGGCACGGATTGTTAATGCATTGATGATATCATGATCGGCTTCATTATTGAGTACCAGTGCCAATCCGCGTTTGAGGTGTGAGGCATCATCACTGCTCAACTGTCGTGTCGCCCGGCAGGTAAGCGCGCTGATGTGGATGCAGTTATCTGTGTCTGTTGTACCGAAGGGGACAACTGATTCCTGCACAGGGTCGAGGTCAAAGGCACGGATAATATCAACCAGCGTGCCGAGTGAAGGTTGATGCAGGGAATGAATGTGTAGTTCTACATCGTGCTGCGAACCGCTTTTGGGGCGTACATGTACAATAGTACGGTGATTTCCCAATACCCGCCGCCGCATTTGCACATCCCTGCTGAACTGAGCCGGAGGGAATAACTCCTGATAGAGCGGCGGGATACGTTCAAGCTCTTGCAATGTGGCCGGGATATCAAAGATATCTGCATGGCGCAGCACTTCTGCTTTTGCACTATCTTTCCAGAATACAATGCAGTGACGAATCAATGCGTGCAGATCCTTTGCCTTAATCATCTTATCCTTGCGCGCAATGGAAACAAGGATGATGCGGTGCGGTCCGATGCCGAGTGATTCATATCCCTGGTGATTCAAACCGGCCCGGGCAAGTGCATCCAGCATGCGTTGCATCACCACTGGCCCGAATCGTTTTGAAGAGATGGCAATGAGCAGGGTATCGAGGTTGCCATGTGTGGATGGAATGATATTGGCAACGACTTGCAAAGGATCAGCCAGATCAATGATTGCCTTGAGAGGTTCCAGCCAGTCATTGGCACAAGTAGCTAACAGGGAGCGCTTGGGCATACGGTCGAACAGGGTGCGAATCTCGCGACGATAGAAGGCAGAGTGTAACAATAATGTATCACTGGCCAGGCTGCGCCAGCTGTTGGCCAATACGGGTAGATAACTGGCATTGGCATAGCGGGCGCTGCGGGAGAAATGGCCAATAATAATAGTTGATTCTATCTTAGCGGGTGCATCTGTAGTGCTCTCTTGCAACCAGTTGATACGTACTACTTCTATGCTGGCGGAACTGTAGAGATAGTGTTGGCTGCTACACAGATTAATCCACTCAATGCCTGCTTCTGTGGCAGTAGCCATGGCATCAATATCTTCCGCCAGACCAGGGACAATGCGATTGAGCACCCTGCTGTTTTTCATTAATCCCATGCGCTTGTGTTGATGCTGTAGTCCAAAATAGAGGTAGTGATTATCGTTCATCCAATCCAGCAACGCTGCTGCATCGGGCGAAACTATCATTAAACGTGCAACGGATTGCGCTACGGTCTTACGCATACTCTTAAAGTCGTGCACAGAGAGGTTTACTGCCTGCAAGATGGCCTGGATATCCAATCGAATGGATTCGGGGTTCGGTGAGATGGTGGCCGAAAGATGCAGGGCGATAAACATGAAATTGCCATCATCGGATGCATGAGCATCATCTGACTTTGGTTGTTTCAATGCAAGGTCACAACCCTCCGGGCCACACTCCATGCGTGCAACCATGGTTTGCTGACCGATAGGCTGAATGCCACTGCGAATCATATAACCCTTGATAGCATCCAGATAAAAGGCCTGATCAGGACAGCGAATGGTGAAGATATGCCGGTGTAAATTACCATGTGTAAGGGTGCGGCAATGCATGGCAATATTTTTACTTTTACCCTTGGGCAATAAGGAGAGAAAATCCTGTACTAAAGCGGCCATCAGTCTGGGTGGCACTGCATCCATACGGTGCTGACTGCGGGCTTTATCAAGCAGATCGATGAGTTGGTGACGAAGTTGGCGCATGGCTATAGCGTAATCTTAAGCATGCCCGATGTCGATATCTCCAATAGATCCAAACAGACTATTTGACGAAGTGTGCAATCTTCGTTTGCATGAGTGCTATGGATGCAAGTATCAAAGGGCATAGAGAGAGACTCCGGCAGCGTTTTGCTGCCCATGCTTTTGATGGCTTTCATGATTATGAAGTGTTGGAGCTGTTGCTTACCTATGCGATCCCGCGCAAAGATGTAAAACCTGTTGGAAAAAGATTGCTGAAACATTTCGGGACATTGGCTGGTGTGTTTGATGCGCCATTGGTTGAACTCCAGCAGACTGAAGGGGTCGGTGAGCAGGCTGCTGTTTTTTTATCCTTGATCAAGCATGTAGAAATTCGTTACCTGGCCTCTGACCTGCAGGGAAAAAGTGTCTATGATCGGCCTGAAAAGGTGAAGGCCTATTTGCGTATGCAAATGCAGGGGCGTGGAATGGAATGTTTTGGGGCGATTTTTACCGATCAACAGCATCGCCATCTGGCCACGCAAATTTTGTTTGAAGGAACCGTGGATCGTACCGCAGTTTATCCGCGTAATCTGATGAAGCGGGCGTTGGAGCTGGATGCCAAAGGGTTGATTCTGTTTCATAATCATCCGGGTGGAACAAAACGCGCTAGCAGTGAAGATATTACTTTAACCCATCGTATGGTAGAAGCGTGTGCGCCACTGGATATTAAAATACTGGATCATTTCCTGGTTGCAGGTACAGATGTGCTGTCATTTAAAGAGAATGGCTGGTTCTGAATATTTTGCTGTCATAATACGTTTCCAGAGAAGTTTATGTTAACAAGCCTTGGCTTGATAGGAGTATAGAAATGAATATCGATGCCATTATGCAGGGGATCAGCATTTGGGCTTTGCCGGTGCTATTTGCCATTGTGCTGCATGAAGTGGCGCACGGCTGGGTAGCAGACAGGCTGGGAGATAATACGGCCCGTTTTATGGGGAGGCTGACACTGAACCCCTTAAAACATATTGATCCGATTGGTACCATCCTGATTCCTGTTATATTGCTGGTTTCTGGCTCTCCTTTTCTGTTTGGTTATGCTAAACCGGTGCCGGTTAATTTCGGAAAACTGAACAATCCCAAACGTGATATGATCTGGGTTGCGTTGGCAGGCCCGGTCATGAATTTGATTCTGGCCCTGATATCGACTGCATTGCTGGCTGTAACGGTCCATATGCCTGCTTCCTTATCCTGGGTCTCTGAGCCGTTATCATTAATGTGTCAGGCTTCGATCATTATCAATATGGTGCTCTTGATCTTTAATCTATTGCCATTGCCACCGCTGGATGGTGGTCGAGTGGCGGTGGGTTTGTTGCCCGGTCCAATCGCATACCAGCTCTCTCGTATCGAACCATTCGGTTTTCTGATTATCGTATTGTTATTGGTTTTTGGTCTCTTGCAATCGGTGATTGGGCCACTGGTGATGGGTAGTGCGGGTTTTTTGATCAACCTTGCGCTCTCATTGTAGGAATATGCAGAAGCTGGGCTTTTTTAAATTATCATGAAGGGTTTAATGAAGGCATTGCGGCCGCTATTTGAGGCGGCGCGCGATTTGACACCTATCGTGCTTGTGATTCTATTCTTTCAGGAACTGGTGCTTAAGCAACCGATACCGAATATGGAAGGCATTCTGGTTGGCATGCTTCTGGTTTTGCTCGGCTTGGCTCTGTTTGTACGGGGGCTGGAAATCGGTTTGTTTCCATTGGGTGAGTCGATGGCTTTTGCTTTTGCCAAAAAAGGCAATGTGATGTGGCTGCTCCTGTTTGCATTCTTGCTCGGCTTTGGCACTACCGTTGCAGAGCCCGCATTAATCGCCGTGGCTGGTAAGGCGGCTCAAGTCGCGGCACAGGCCGGTGTGATTGATTCAACTCAAGCTGCGATGGATGCGTATGCCAATGGACTGCGCATGACCGTGGCTCTCTCCGTAGGGATTGCGATTGTGCTTGGTGTGCTGCGTATTCTCAAAGGTTGGCCATTGCACTTCTGTATTATTGGCGGTTATTTTATCGTGGTGGTCATGACCTATTTTGCGCCGCCTGAAATTATCGGTATTGCCTATGATTCCGGGGGCGTTACCACATCAACCATTACGGTTCCTTTGGTGACCGCTCTTGGTGTTGGGCTGGCATCTTCGATTCGTGGGCGTAATCCCATGCTGGATGGTTTTGGTCTGATTGCTTTTGCATCATTGGTGCCTATGATTTTTGTAATGGTTTTCGGGATTGTGACTACATGAGTCATCTGACTTTGTTTCTCGATACTATGCTTTCAACCTTGCGTGATGTGATCCCCATTGCTGTCGTATTGCTCGGTTTTCAGCTGTTGGTATTGCGACAAAAAATTGCCCATCCATGGCGGGTGTTTCGTGGTTTTGTTTATGCCCTGCTTGGACTGGCGCTGTTTTTGATGGGCTTACAGAAAGCTATTTTCCCTCTTGGTGAGGTGATGGCAACGCAATTGACCAATCCGGCGTTTCTGTATGGCGAGCTGTATCAGGAGGGGGTTACAGTGATCACATCCATTCACTGGCAGGATTATGCTTGGGTCTATGTGTTTGCCTTTTCGATAGGGCTAGCGACTACGCTGGCTGAGCCATCTCTAATCGCAGTAGGCATGAAAGCGCAACAGGTATCCGGTGGTGCGATCTCGGCATGGGGGCTCAGGTTGGCTGTGTCATTGGGTGTCGCTGTGGGGGTATCGCTGGGCTGTTTCCGTATTGTGACAGGCACTGATCTTTGGCTCTATATTGTTGTGGCCTATGTGGTTGTGATTTTTCAAACCATGTGGGCACCAAAAATGATTATTCCGCTGGCCTATGATTCCGGTGGTGTAACCACCTCAACCGTAACAGTTCCATTGTTGGCGGCGCTGGGGCTGGGGTTAGCGGCAACGATTCCGGGCCGAAGTCCGCTCATTGATGGTTTTGGCTTGATCGCATTTGCCAGTGTTTTTCCGATTATGAGTGTGATGGCGTATGCTCAGATCAGTCGCTGGCAGGAACAACGTAGAGTAAGTAAAGTAGAGGAAGGGGGGTAGTAATGCGCTTTAAATTGTTGATTGCACTGGTGGCAGACACCGACACAGATAAAATTATGGCCGCTGCACGCGAGGCTGGAGCTACCGGGGCTACAGTCGTAGGTGATGCGCGTGGTGAGGGGCTGAATCCGAAAAAGACATTTTTTGGGCTGACGCTTGAGACACAGCGGGATATGGTATTGTTTGTGGTTGAAGAGCATTTAAGCCGTAATATCCTTGAATGTATCTCCTCTGAAGGTGGTTTTGATGAGAGTCCGGGGTCAGGTGTGGCTTTTCAAATTGATATTGAAGATGCGGTTGGCTTGGGTGGACAGATTATGTGCCTGATGGATGAAGTGGGGGAGAAGTTATGAGTAAACCAGCTGTGATTATGGTCAAAGATGTAATGAAAACGCAATTCGATATCGTGGATGGTGTATGTTCGGTGCGTCAGGCTCTATCTGTGATGGAGCATGTAGAGACCAAATGTCTGATTGTTGATAAAAAGCATGAACAGGATGAATACGGTATTGTGGTGATTGGTGATATCGCACGTCTTGTATTGGCTGTAGATCGCTCTCCTGACCGCGTCAGTATTTATGAGATCATGACCAAACCTGCTGTAACAGTGCATCCAGAGATGGATATTCGTAATGCCAGTCTGCTATTTTCACGTTTGCATTTGTCACGCGCACCTGTCGTAGATCAGGGCAAAGTGGTTGGTATTATTAGCTATACGGATATGGTGATGAAGGGCTTATTGAAGTTAGTTTAAAAAATACAACTTTGCTATTGACGAACGCTTGGCAGATACCTATTGTCCGCCGCCTTCGCAAGGAAGACTTAAATAATCGGGGCGTAGCGCAGCCTGGTAGCGCATCTGGTTTGGGACCAGAGGGTCGGGTGTTCGAATCACCCCGCCCCGACCATTTAAGACACAACAGTGAAGAACGTAATGATTTGGACGCGATCTGGAGAGCGCCTGTAGCTCAATTGGATAGAGCAACAGCCTTCTAAGCTGTAGGCTGCAGGTTCGAGCCCTGCCAGGCGCGCCATCGGTTAACACAATATGGTGGACGTAGCTCAGTTGGTAGAGCCCCGGCTTGTGATGCCGGTGGTCGCGGGTTCGAATCCCGTCGTCCACCCCATGTGTTCTTCGAATCATACATTATATTTTATTCGGGCCGTTAGCTCAGTTGGTAGAGCAGCTGACTCTTAATCAGCGGGTCGCGCGTTCGAGCCGCGCACGGCCCACCATATAAATCAAGGACTTACGGCATTTGTCGTGAGTCCTTTTTTCGTTTTGTCACAATTGTGTGAATTCACCCTCTGAAAAAGAGAGGGGCTATAAAGGTTTGGGGCTAGGCTTTCATATTTTGATATTGATTACGTCTGTATAGAATGTGAAGCAATGCATCATGCAAAGCAGAGGCGAGACGAGTAGATTTTGTGTGCGCTGATTTCATATAATGATGGGAGTTAATGATGATTCTTAAGCGGTGTTTGTTGGTGTTCATGTTGGGCTTGTGTGCCCATATTTCAGCAGTGGCAGAAGAAGATGTTGGAACACCTATTCTTATTTCAGTTTTGGCACTCAATGATCATGAAGCAAGCCAGCGTTGTGGCTATGCGCTCAGTTTAAAAACGCCACATTTGAGACCTGAAGCAACGGCCATGCGCATGTTGGATGGGATGTGGATAATGAACCTTGATGGGCGGGATATTATGATGGCTCAATATGGAGAGGATCATATTACAGTGAATGGAAAATCAGTTCTCAAGCAGGAGTGGGGTGGTGGCGGCTATTCTGTAGATATGATTGTTACTGAGGAGCCTTCATGCTCTGGTGAAGATTGCGAAGTGATGCCTGTCCAAATCACGCTGACTGTCTCTAAGAAAATGAGGAAATCAGCTACGGCTATTCTTTTAGGGGCGCGTGGTTGTTGATTCCTAGCTCAAGCAAAAGCTATATGGCACATACTTTTGCTTAGAATACTTATGTTATTTCAGACCTTAGTTCTTGCGATGGCCTCGCTATTGCTCGTTTCAGGTTGCCAATCTTACAATAACGGGGGAGCAGTTGACTCTGCTCATGTAGCCAGAGCTTCAGCAAGCACTCTTGAAGAGGGTTTTAAGCATCATAGGCAAGCTGCAACCATTGATGAGAGTGGAAAGCTTCTCTGTGTGGATATAAGTCCCGATTATCCGCAGCAATTCTGTACGGGAATAGATGAAGATGAGTCGTACTGGTTTTTAATCGATAGCTCTGGTTCACGCGTGGCAATGGGCTCAGAGGGTTTCGGTTTAGTTAGCTCATTCGAGCTTGATCGGCATGGCAAATATATTGCAGTGGAAACTTCAGAAGAAGGGCATCCCATGTTTGGGGTTTATGATTTTCAACTGTGGCTAAAGCAGAACAAGCAACCTGAACCAATATATTTTCTTAATCCTTATCCTGGCACGCTTCATGTAAAAGGTTGGGATAACAATGAGGAACTGCGTGCGTTGCCGGGCAAGCTGCAAGAATTGCGTTTTTCTACCGATGGCCCGATTAAGGGTTTGAACGATGAAAATAGAAACAGGTTCCCATTGGAAACGGAACAAACCTATCGATTGAATTTATCTGATAAACGCGTGTATCAAGTGAATGAGAAGTAAGAATACAGAATGGGGATGCATGCATTGAGATGATGATATGGGCTGCGCTGGTTGTTTTTTACTGATTCAGTTGCTTTAGGTTGGTTTTCTTGACGCGTTATCAAGACTTTAGGTGCGTAATAATGGTTTTATGGCTGGTACAAGGAAATGAATCATTTAGCGTATGATCATATAAATTATCCATCGGAGGCGTTGATATGAAAAAGTTATTGATCCTTGATCTGGATGAAACGCTATTTCATGCCTCCAAAACGCGCCTGCCCATCACACATGATTTCACAATAGAAGATTATTTTGCGTATAAGCGCCCGCATGTAGATGCATTTATTGCGTTTTGTAAGCAGCGCTTTGAGCTGGCTGTTTGGACTTCAGCCACGTCTGATTATGCGCATTGTGTTGTCTCTGAAATTATAGGTGATCCTGATGAGCTTAAATTTCTCTGGCATCGAGAGCAGTGCATTACCCGGATGAACACATTCACTTATGAACCGATCTATATTAAAGATCTGAAAAAGGTAAAACGTAAGGGCATAGATTTAAATCATGTGATTGCTTTGGATGATTCTCCAGAGAAGTTAAAACGCAATTATGGGAACCTTTTGCGTATAGATCCGTTTGTGGGTGATGTCGCAGATGATGCCTTAATTCGGTTGATGCCATATCTGGAAACGTTACAAATGGTGGAAAATATTCGCAAAGTAGAAAAACGCGGCTGGAAAAGTACTTCATGAATCTAAATGGGCATCCTCCTGCAGTGAATGCATTATGTTCCGGCAGCGTGAATGGGCGAGCTGGAGAGGAAATAAAACATTGGAATTTATGCTTTTATTCTTTCATTTCAGGTCTGTATTATTGACAGTCATGGCATCCATGAAAATAATTGCGGTAGCCTGACTACTGCTGTTTGCCTCCAGCAGTTCAGTTAAATCAGGGGCGGTGTAATTGTCCTGATCCAATCCGGTAACAACAATGGGGGCATGTGCAGATGGGAATACATATGACAAGCTCCTACCGTTCAATTATGCGTTTGGAAAAGTCCCTGATAAGGCGTTCCCTGACGTGGCTCTACCATCATCTCGGCCACGGTATCCCGCCATAGGCGATAGTGTGCAGTATTTTTGTGTGCGGCAGCATCGGTAGCGGTGGCATAAGCCTCATAGAGTACAAACCGTACGGAATCTTCATCAGATTGCAGCACATCGAAACGTCGGTTGCCTGACTCTAGTACGGAAGCTTCATGATTCAGCTTACAGGCTTGAATGAATGCTTCCAGATATTCTTGTTTCACATGGACATAAACAATCATTGTATGCATCGAATGCTCCTTTCTGCCACTGGATATATTATAGAATGAAAGGTGGCAGGTACAACCAAAAATATAGGGCGAGATATCCACACTCCTGGCCTGGTGTGTGGTGTGTGAAGGGTATCTGCGTATTGGTACTGGGTGATGCATGTCACATAAGGTGGATCTTCATGACGTGAGAGTTGGCTGCAAGGGAACAACACGGAGGCTGAATATGATAAAGAAATTGAAAAAATATGAAGAAGGGCATGATCTGCGTAGTGATGTAGAAACCATCGTGATTATGACAGTGATTGTTGGTGTCATGGGATTTACTTCGGCGATGTTATAATCATCGAAAATGATTTATTGCAAATACGACCCCCTATGGGTGGTTTTTTGTGCTATAGTGGTAAGATGAATAATCAGGAAATATACATTTTATTATTGGTCCTTTTGTCAGTGGCGGGCATTATCGCAATTTTTTGGCTTTACTTAGATTATCAAAAGAAAAATATATCGTTTTATTATAACCCTTGGGAGTAGAACCCTTTGAGCAGCATGCATGTCATTATGTGAGTGTTGGGTCTGCAGTGTCCGTGCTAATATTGCAGATATACATGAATTGCCCAATTTACTACGCCATGATGATGTCGTTGTTTTTGTTGATGCAGGTTACACCCGTGACAGTTATAAATGAGGTGCGCAAAAGGTTGGTTTGCGTTGCTGTGTGAATGACAAACGCAAACCCAAGAAGAATTTATCAGCGAGCCAGAAAAAGCGTAACCGAAAACAATCTTCCATTCGGGTTCGGGTTGAACATGTCTTCCGCGTGATCAAACAGCAATTTAGGTTTAAGAAAACACGCTACCGCGGGTTAAAGAAGAATATCTCGCAGGTTCATATGTTTATTGCACTCACTAATTTAGGAAAACTTATGGCTATTTAAGGGATCGCTGTGTCTTTCGTACAAAAAATAAGGTAAAAATTCAAACTGATTGCAATAATCAAAACGATCAGACACTAGCCCTGTTTTGTTTTTTTCGTTGCAGTATGCTTCGTGAATTGATTGAAGGCATTTTACGGAGGGAGTGGTGACTGTTTCATATACTATAGATTTGGGTCAACAAACAGTATTTTCAACGTTTACCGGCCATGTAACAAATGCTGAGATCATAGCTCATCAGAACGAATTGAGGAGTGATCCGAACTTTCATCCTGATATGTTTGAGTTGATGGACTGTATTGGTGAAGTGAGTGTCGACCATATAGTGGCGAATGTGATTGGTCTGGTTGATAGAAGTCCTTGGGGCAGAATTTCCAGACGAGCGATTATTGCTCCGGATCCCCTGATTTTTGGTCGTTCAAAAATATTTCAAACCTATATCAGTCATGAGCATGGCAATGTCAGTATATTTAGAGGCATGAATGCTGCCATAAAATGGCTCTATGAGGGCGAAGGAAAGAGTTAGGGAGATGCTGGTTTATTGGCTCCTGCCAAACACAGCTCTCAGAAGGTACCATTTCACAGGATAGTGGAATGGTGCAGAGAAGGGAGCCACGTAGTGCTGTGAGGCATGGATGCCGAATACAAAAGCGTGGTTGTTTGCACAAGATTGCAGGAGATAGTAATCTAGATCGGGTCACGCCTAAGGGGGCTACACATGGAAGTGTGGCATGAATCAATCACTTAGTGCCTGATTTTATTCGCAGTTCCTGCTGCTCATCTGGTGGTGGCTTTGGCCGTCCAACATCTCTATCCTGAGCTGTTGTGATAGGCTATCCGTGGTCTGCGCGGAAGCGCTGAATAAAGCACGCTTCCTTAGTTGCATTGCTTGCCCTGCTGACGAAAAAAATCTAACACTGAGGATCAGGTTGCGATTATAATCATATCGCTGTAAGAAAGATGAAAGGCACATTTACACCTGCACCTTTCACCCTTGATCGCTACCCGTTATAGCAATGATTACAGATCGCGATGAATCCAATCTGCACCGAGCGTGCCGTGCAGACGTTTCAGATAGGTCAGGCTTTTCACCTTTTCGATCATAGCATCTGTTTCGCTGATCTGATCTTCCAGCTGAAGCTTTCTATCAGTCTCATCTTCATCGAGGGCTTGCATCTGTTTATTGAGATAGCCTTTGTGCTGGAGCCAGAGTTGGGTGTCACGAGACTGTTTGATGAGTAATCGCTCGTTGTACCAGTCGCTTTGCAGCAGATAATTCCTACTGAACATGTTTCGAATAGATGCATCGTCTATCTGCTTATCATTAAAGTGCCCATATGCCATGATATGCAATAGTGCTTTAAGTGGTGGGCAGGCATCATGAATGGAGCCGTCTGTGAAATAATCAAGTGCTACGCGTTGCTGGGCTTCGCAAATATTATTGATGCCATCCACAAAGGCATGCATGTCCTGAGTTTCAGGTCTTAACATCGCTTTATCGAACAGTGCAACGGGCGTATCAAACAGTTTACCAAAGTGATCACGCACGAAGCGTTTTGTCATGCGATAACCAAGCCTACTGGCGCGCACCGTTTTACCGTGGTGTTCAAAGTCCTTCATTTTTTTCAGGTAGCCGCGTTGGATTAACTCCGCAGGATTTTGCAACTTAGGTGGTAATCGGCACCAGATTTCAGGTATGAGCATGCTGATGTCGTGATCAATGCGTCTGTTTTTTCCGATAAAACCAGCCGCTGTGGAAAATCCGTTATAACCACACAGGATAAAGGATACCAATGCATTGTTAAGATCGGCAGTGGCTGAGAGTGCATTGAACGGGCCTTTAGTCAGAGCCCCCTCTGAACCTGCACCTGTTGTTGATGGTGATTTTCCGGTCAAACTACAGATGAAATCCATAAACAGCTCAGGTAGCTCCTGAAAGTGGATTGGATTGTAAACGGCTAATGATCTTATGCCGGGCTCTGGTGGGTTGTTGCGACGGCCTGTTAACACTGCATTGACCGGGAAATGGACTGGTTGTTGCGGTTCAAGTCCGCGTTTCAGCCGCGTGCTGACTTCAGCCAGATAACTTGCTTGGGGATCAGTAAGGTCGGGGCGATCTTGCAGGTAGCGCACATTCAGGCTGGGCTCTCCATTCACAATGCGGGGATGGGCGGAAGAGACAAAGTAGAGTGGCTCACGCATACCCGATGCATGTTTGATGAGTGACTGCATCGGTTGGGTAAACGCTTCGAAATGCATGACATCATCAATCAGTTCCTGGGCGTCGCTTTTTTGCAGGGGGGCGAAGTTGGAAATAAAACTGTTGCCGCTGGAAAGGTCGCTTTCAGTCTGGGCATCAGCACCACGATTGATCGCTTCATCAGGACGCTGGAAGAGTTTGTTTTCACAGTTGTCGACCAGTTTGATGCAGGGGTGATGATATTCGGAACTTAAACCACTGACATATGAGGCTGGAATGACGATAGATGCGCTGATGTCATCTTCCATCTGTAATTTGTCAGAGGCTACAAAATCCTGACGCAGTTTGAACAGGCGCCAGCTACCATCCTCGCCGAAACCTACCCGCAGATAACTGGCCAGGAGTTTGCGGCCGTGGTATCTCAATTCATTGCCGGGTTTACCGTTAACTGTATCAACAGAAAAATGTTCATGCCAGTTGTTACCCCATGCGCTTCTGTGGAAACGCTTGATCATGAAAACCAGTGCGAGAATATGGTGTGGGATGCTTTCCAGCCATTGGTTGTATGTATCGGAATAGTCGCTGCCTGAAGGGGTTAGAAGGGTGATGACCGAGCCGAGACTGCGTTCTTTGCTGAGTAGGCTGCGCTGGTCTGTTGGCTGCCTTTCCGGGTGTCGGAAACGTTCTGAATAATCGCGTTCGAAAATAGCCCGAACCTGTTTGAGATCTTGTTCGAAATTATCGACGTAGGTTGGTCCGGAGATGACTGCGCCAGCAATGGATTTGGAAATTTCTGATTTGCCACCGCCGGATACGGTGCTGGGTTTATGGCAAAAGGTGCCTTCTCCGATTGTGCCGATCAGATGCCAGCTAGGAGCATCTGGATGGCGTTCCATGTGTACTCTGAAACCACTTGGATAGATGAATGTATTGGCAGCCAGCAACTTGATCTGCGAACGTTTCGATGGTCCTTGCCAGCATACCTGCAGATCATGCAGGCTTATTTGAGCGTCTTCAGGCAGATAGATGATGTCTGGATAGCGGGCATCAATAGCATAGCCCTCTTCTCTGAGCTCAATCAGGCCAGTCAGTCGATGACATAAATCTGAGAATGTATGATTCTCCAACATATCTCGGGCGCGCGGGATATATACTTCACCGAGATTGTAACGCGGGAAAGCCAGTGCCCCTCCGGCATGTTCTTCCTCACAACCGCCAAAGAGGTTGGCTGAATAACTAATTTGGGATTTGATCTCTTTTTTACTGTAGCCGAAATAGTTGTCGGCAATAATGGTGACGATGACGCCGCGTTTATCCCGGCAGACCAATTTAAATGCATTGCCATCGTTGTAACACTCGTCTTCATCTTGCCAGTACATGCCGTCGCGAAGCTGACGTTCAGTGGCATCATCTCTGTGTGGTAAACCGAGTGCTTTTTTCTTCAGCTTCACCAGATGCGGCGCGAGAATGATGCAGCCGCTCTGGCCAGTCCAGTGTTCGATATCAAGGGCTGCATCATTCTCTGGCAGAAAAGGATCACCAGCATTGCCGAATATTGATTCCACAAAATCAAGATTTGAGACCAGGCCTCCAGGGGCAAACATGCGTATTTCCATGCTTTTGTCAGAGAGGATGCCAGCAACACCGACAGCGCCCGGTACACCCGGGCGCACCGTTGGTCGCAATAGTAGTGAAACCCATAGTTCTGCTTTTTCAGGCTCTTCACTTGTCGCCGGTAGTTGCAGTAAATCTCGTGGTGGATTCAGTGCTTCTCTGAACAGGGCAGCATAGACAGTGACGGGAACTTCGAGTTTATCAGCGGGTACAGGCAATCCACCGGCGGCGATATGAAACACACCTTTGGTGGTGCGACGGTCATTTTTTGGATTGTGCAGTATGCCTTGTATCAGACGGTAGGAATCGACCAGATCGGAATGGAAATGCGTACCGTTCAGTGGCAGAGATACTTCTCTACCCATGCCTGCTTGATCGAGTATGAATGTTGTACCGGGCAACTCGATTTGTTGATCGACATCGTTCTCGACCAGATAGCTATTGAGAAAGTTCTGGATGCGCTGGTCGGCGGGGCAGCGATAGGCTGATAACAATCGGCGCTGCTGCGCATATCGTTTAAGCAGGCTGTCCGCAATCGTTAGGTAAGAATAATCACCATCATTCAGGTGGCAGGTGGGTTGTCCGAGTGCTGCTAACTTGAGATTAATCAGTTGATGCCATTGATGGGGGGCAGAGCTTATTTTATTATTTTCCGGGATTGCGTTGTCATTCATGGGATATATCCAGTGTCGTCAATTATATCTGTATCTGATGCCTGTCCTATGATAACTACTGTGACTTCATTGGTCGATAGCATGTTCATAGCTTATGGCGGTGGATGATGTTGATGATGATTCATGGTGCTGAGTAAAATACGTTGCTTGGATGAAAGGCTTAAAGCTATTATGGCATTTGATCAATAAAAAAGGACCCGTATTTCTACGAGTCCTTGTGAATATGGCGCTCCCTGAGCGATTCGAACGCCCGGCCTTCTGATTCGTAGTCAGATGCTCTATCCAGCTGAGCTAAGGGAGCCTGTGTTGTTACTTTTCTTCTTTTTCAGCGGGTTGAAGAATAATGCCTTTCAACGCTGCTTTCTATTCTGAAATGGTTGGGATGATTCCATCATTTCTGTTGTTCGCTTAAACAATAAGCAGAACACCGGTAAACCAGAACAGAGCTCAGCATAACTGCCCAGCACTTTATAAGATGGCGCGCCCTGAGCGATTCGAACGCCCGGCCTTCTGATTCGTAGTCAGATGCTCTATCCAGCTGAGCTAAGGGAGCCTGTGTTGTTACTTATGTTCTTTTTCAGCGGCCCGAAGAGTAATGCCTTTCAACCATACTTTCCACTCCGGATTATCCATACCGAATAATTCTGGAAATTGCTCATATAACCAGCCACGATAAATAAGTTTTCCATCTTGGCGTAGCTCTACAAGAGCGGCGGCATTGTCCACATTCTCATCGTTGATGAAAGTACTATTTTGTACTCTGAGGCCGGAAGCTAGCCCAAGCAGTTGTATATCCCAGTTTTTCAGATGAGACCCACCGCCTAAAGCTAGCGTTGTGGTGAACCTATGGGTGGTGTTTTTTTCTAACCAGACAATTTCAGCTTCTCCCTGTCGCGCGACAGCCCACTCAGGGACGTTGTTGATGGGTTGTTGGGAGCCATGAGGGTCTTCTGGAGCCGCTAAAGGTAATTGCCATTGAATCTGTTCGGCTTGTTTCTGTTCGCAGGCGGTGATGAAAAAACCGACAGCGATGATCAGCAGGGAGTGGGTAAGCAGGTTAATGCGCTTCATGCGGGCAGGATAGCCGGGCGGGAATGAAAAGAAAGTGCTATTGATAGGTGGGCTGAGTAGATGGTTGTTGCTTTTCACTCAGCGAGCCGTGGTGTTGCAGCGATTAAGTTAATAAAACTCTATCGCGTAGCGGGAGCGCCGCTACTTGCTTCTGCATGTTTGTCTCAACGCTCTCTTAAGAGATTTTATAATGATATTGTGAACATGAAAAATTTAGAGTGAGAGATAATGCACTGGCGGTGAGAGAGGGATTATTCCGGGCATCCTGCCCTTCACCCCTTTGGGGTCGCTGCTTTGCAGCGTTCAAAATCGCTCCTGCGATTTTGTCGAACCCTGGTCGAGTGTACTCAACCCTCT
>JAUZQJ010000018.1 GCA_030951045.1 Mariprofundus sp. | reverse complement strand
CCAAAAGTTTTGAGGTAGAATACTATTAGAAGCTGCCATTATATAATACCCGGCCGGATTAGGTCCACTCATGAACAGCCAAGGAGTTGTAAAAGGAGCAGGAACAGGGTTGCTTGGGTGAATATGCCCAATTGCTGGAATCGGACCCAACTGAAGGTGTTGCCAGATCACAAACGGCATAATGACGAATATAGTACCTCCACAGAGATTAGATGTAACTTGTGTTAAGTGAATCAATGGGGTCAGACTCGATTGATTTGATGTGATACCATGATAAACTCCCTCCCATGCATAATCGGGAGGGAGTTTTTTTATGAGTCGTCAACCTCGGTTTGTATTGCCCGGTCAACCGCAGCATGTGATTCAGCGTGGCAATAACCGTGATATCATCTTTGTTTCGGATGATGATTACAGGTTTTATCTGGAAAAGCTGGAGGATGCATGCCTGCGCTTTGAGTGTGATTTGCATGCCTATGTGTTAATGAGCAATCACGTCCATCTTTTGATGACCCCAAAGACAGCGCAAGGCATTAGTAAAGTAATGCAATCGGTTGGTCGTTATTATGTTCAGTATTTCAATCATCAATATAAACGCACAGGCACATTGTGGGAGGGTAGGTATAAATCCACCCTGCTTGATTCAGAGAATTATCTGTTGACCTGTTATCGTTATATTGAGTTAAACCCGGTCAGGGCGGGCATGGTTGAGCATCCGGCTGATTATCCATGGTCGAGTTATCATTATAACGCCATTGCACAGAAGAGTACGTTGATCTCGCCACACGAACTGTATTTGAAGCTGGGTCAAGATGATGAAAGCCGGTGTTATCACTATCGGGCGCTGTTTGATGCGCACATTGACCCACGCAGTTTGGATGAAATTAGAAATGCAACCAACAAATCGTGGGTGCTGGGGTCGGATCATTTTATGGAACAGGTTGAAGCATTAACGGCGAGACAAAGCCAACCCAAAGCGAGAGGTGGCGATAGAAAATCAAAGAAATACCGCCAACACGCCAAGATCAATCGAGTCTGACCCCATTGAAAGTTTACGTTCCCCGTGTGGTGGAAATCAGCTTGCTTCTGTTGGCTGTCTGGTGGGCTTTTATGATGTTTCAGTCGAATCCTGTTACTGAGCACATGCCAGTTTCAAAGGTTGAAATTGGCACAGAAAAAGCATCACTTGTTAGCCTCAAGTCTCTTGTTGCTGTTCCATTATTTGGCAAACGGGAAGTTACACCCGTAATAAAAAAACCGATCACGCAGCCTAAGCCAATAACGCGCCCTCGATTGGATATTAAATTATTGGGCACAGTGGTGGCTGGTGAGCGCTCTGCAGCCATCATGACAGTCGGGAGATCAGCAGAAACTACATTTTTTCTGGGTGATGTGCTCTATGGCAGGGCGTTTCTGAAACAGGTGGAAGCCGGTGCAGTGATATTGAGCAATCAAGGCAATGATGAGCGGGTAATCATGAGCGAAGGCAAAGCCATGACTGGTGGCAGAATAACCCCGCCGCCCACAGTGTCGCAATATATGAATTCGCCTGCATATAGAGGCAGAGTTCCCCCTGCAGACATGGTGACGGGGCAGGACTTTCCTTCAGGAGGGATGGCGGGTCAAGGGTTACCCCCAGGAATGATGAATCAAGGGTTTCCTCCGGGAATGGTAACAAGTCAGGGCCTGCCTCCAGGAGTGATTAACCAAGGGCTTCCTCCAGGAATAGCAATGGGTCACCCACAAAGACAATAGAGTTTAGCTAAAAGCTAAAGTGAACTACCCTTTATGGGCATCAAATGCTGATTTGTCATTTGCTTTGATACAATTCAGAGACGCAAATATCATTATTTACAAGCACTGACCGTCCGGGTTTGGCCGAAATACGCCAGTGAGCAGTAAAAGGTACCTGGTTTGCATAATTTGATGTTGATCAGTCATTACTTTCTTCCAAGAGGGACGAACGTCCGAAATTGACCTACGCTGTGTAAAACGTAATTCAAACAGTGATTCGGGGGGATGTGCTGCGAAGGAGTGTGGATTGATGAATAAGCGCTTCATTTTCTTGATCTGGTTCATTGCGCTCGACTTTTCTGACTGGATTCCGTACTCTGCGCGACGTTAAAACAGTGAGGTAATCATACATGGCGGACTCGAATATTGGGGCGGTATTGGTATTAGCTGACGGACGTGTTTTTCGCGGTGAAGCTATTGGTGCTATCGGAAATACAGTTGGTGAAGTCTGTTTTAATACATCTCTGACGGGTTATCAGGAGATCCTTACAGATCCTTCTTATACAGATCAAATTATAACATTTACCTATCCACATATTGGCAATGTCGGCATTAACGAGACAGATATGGAGTCCGATGCGATTTCAGTTCGTGGTTGCATAGTGCGCGCAGCTGCTCGTATTACATCCAATTATCGAAGCGAACAGGATTTCAATGCATGGTTATCTGATAACGGTGTTGTCGGTATTGCGGGTATTGATACGCGTGCGCTGGTGCGTCATCTGCGCGATCATGGTGCGCAAAATGGTGTGATTGCATCTGATGGTATGGCCGAAGCTGATGCGCTAATTATTGCTCAGGCCTGGGATGGTCTCGATGGGCGTGATCTGGTTGGTCAGGTCAGCTGCAAGACTCAATCCGAGTGGCATCAGGGTACTTATGATTTAGACCGGGTTGAGTTTCAAGCACCATCCAGTGAGAAACATGTAGTAGCGTTTGATTTTGGTTGTAAACGCAATATTTTCAGAAAGCTGTCCGATCGTGGTTTAAAGGTGAGTATTGTGCCTGCCTCAACATCTGCCGCAGATGTGTTGGCGATGAAGCCGGATGGTATTTTCCTATCAAACGGGCCAGGTGATCCGGCTGCTGTTGGTTATGCAGTGGATACCATTCGTGAACTGCTAGATGCTGACACGCCAGTGTTTGGTATTTGCATGGGGCATCAATTGCTCAGTCAGGCGTTAGGCCTCTCTACCTTTAAACTGAAATTCGGTCATCGCGGTGGCAATCATCCGGTGAAAGACGAGACAACGGGTAAGATTGAAATTACTAGTCAGAATCATGGTTTTGCAGTTTCAGATGAGCGCGTTCCCGATCATGTAGAAATTACACATCGCTCACTTTTTGATGGTACGGTGGAAGGGTTGAAGGTGAAAGATAAACCTATTTTCTCCGTGCAATACCATCCGGAGGCCAGTCCAGGGCCGCAGGATGCTGATTATCTGTTTGATCGATTTGCGGATCTGATTGTCCAATAGGTTGGCAAACGTCGCCCTGTCATGGGGTGACGGCGGGTTTTTATTTAATCGTGCGCTGTTCCTTCGGAGCTAAATGTTTTTTCATTGCGTTTCTAAATACGCTTGGATCATCTTATTGCGTGTGATTGATTCTGCTTTGTATATGGGCACGCCATAGTTTTTTGCTTAATGTATTTAGCGGAAAAAGCGCTGCTTATTCTCCAGTGTATTCATCTTTTAAGCTTGAATTGCATTGATAATATTGGTTTTCTGCCAAGTGTTATACCATCTTTGCGTTGTAATGATCGCCATGTTTCGGCTGTTAAGCAGTGATGCATCATCAAAGAGAGGTGCTGATTCTCCTGGGTTGGCTTGATCTTTGCTTAACTGGTTTGAGAAGGCTGTGCATATAAATCATAGTAAAAATTGACGCTTGTTTATTAGAAGCTAAACTTGACTTAATTGCTTATTATAAGATAACTTGCATGAGTTTGTGTTAGTAATGCTTAAGCTGCGGAGGGTAAGTGTCCTTTTTTTCAAATAAGTCTGAGGGTGTGATGGGAATCGACATTAGTTCTACTGGCATTAAGCTGGTAGAATTAAACAAGGGTCGTTCTGGTTATGAGCTGACTTCAATGGCCAGGGTGGCGTTGCCACGTGATGCGATTGTTGAAAACACTATTATTGATTCTACCGCCGTTACTAATGCCTTGATTGAAGCCGTCCAACTGGCCAAGCCATCAACTAAGAACGTAGCACTGGCTGTATCCGGTAATGCTGTAATTATTAAAACCATCCATGTGGCGGCAACCTCTGAATTTGATCTGGAAGCACAGATTGCATTCGAAGCCGATCAACATGTACCTTATGATGTGGATGATGTGTTTCTGGACTTTTTTATTCAGGGCGTTTCTGCAGAAGATCCGGAAATGATGGATGTTGTACTGGTAGCCTGTAAGCGTGAAGTGATTGAAGATTATCAACTGGTGCTCAATGAGGCAGGTTTACATGCGAAATACGTGGATTGCGGCGTGTTTGCATTGGAAAATGCAGCTGAAATCACAGATGAGCATACAGTCTCTTATGAAGATGAATATATGTCGCCGGACGAAGATGCGGAGGTGAATGCGCTGATAAATATTGGCGCCAATATGATGAATATCAATGTGCTTATTAATGGTCGAATGTCCTTTGTGCGCGATCAGTTTTACGGCGGTCAAAATTTAACTGAAGAGATTCAAAAAGCACATAATATGAGCTATCACAATGCTGAACAGTTAAAAATAAATAATTTTTCTGACATTCATGCGGATGCACTCGAACATTTTTATGTTGGGTTGACGTCTGAGCTGGTGCGTTCACTGGACTTCTATTCAGCCAGTCGAGCCGAGTTTCCGGTGCGTAAGCTATTTCTCAGTGGTGGTTGTGCATTATTGCCGAACATTACCACTGAACTGGAGCAACGGCTGGGCATAGACACGATGATACTTAATCCACTGCAAAATATTAATATATCATCCCGTCAATTCAATGTGCAACAAGAGCGCGATTTAGGTCCGATGATGATGGTGCCTGTTGGATTGGCATTACGGAATTTTGATACATGATTCGTATTAATCTGATTCCCTACCGGACTGCACGTCGCGAGTCTCAAATTATTCAGCATATCAGTGCTTTTATTGCTGTTATTGTGTTGGCTGCACTGCTGGACTTAGGGGTGCATACGATGGCATCTTTGCAACTGGCTGATTTGAAAGAACAGACCATGGTATTGCAGCAACAGAACATAGATTTGAAAACGAAGATTGGTAAAATTAAAGACTTGGATAGTTTGCGCACAAATGTTGAACGTAAACTGGATATTGTCGATGATCTGCAAGAAGGGCGTTTTCATTCTCTTCATACGCTGAATACTATTGCTACAATGATACCGCAAAATGTCTGGCTCAAATCTGCTTCTGACCAGGGCCTTGATATTAAATTATCCGGTTTGGCCGAGAGTAATAAGGCTGTAGCAAATTTCATGCGTAAATTGGATCAGTCTGCAATTTTCTCGAATGTGCGTTTGGGTGAAATTACCAGGGTGGTGCAAGATGGACTGCCGTTGCGTCGATTTAGTCTGACTCTGGCACGTGATGAAGTGAAAAAGGCTCAAGTATCAAAAGCTGGTAGCGGGAAAGGGTCCTGATGTTTGATTCTATGAAACTATCTATATACGAGTCATTGCGTCCATTGCTGCCTCTACCGTTGTGGCACAAACTATTGTTTTTACTGGCAACCTTTGGCGTAATTATTGCAGTCTATTTTTATATGGGATGGATGCCTTTGCAGGAACAAATTTCCAATCAACAGTCAGCAATGCAGTTGCAGCAGACTATGTTGCTGAGGAATCAACATCTGGCTCATGATTTGCCTCGCAAACAAAAGGAATATGCGACACTTGAGAAGCAATTGAAAGTTGCCTTGAATATGTTACCCAGAAAATCACAAATCCCGGATTTGCTGGAAAATGTGTCGTGGGCTGGTAAAGATTCTGGCCTTGAATTTAAGGCATTTAAACCTGGTAATGAAGTGAACAGGTTGATTTATGCTGAAGTGCCTGTGAAGTTTCATATATCCGGTAGTTTTAGACAGTTGTTAACATTCTTGAAACGGGTTGGAGAGATGCCACGTATTGTGGACGTGAAAAACATGAAGTTATCACCCGGTGACAAGGCAGGAGAGTTATCGGTGACAGGGTTGGCAGTGACGTATCGGTTTGTCGAAGCGCAAGCGAAGAAAGGCCGTAAGGGGCAGCGTAAATGAGTATGAAGTGTTCAACGTTGAGATACGTCCGGGAGACATGGATGAGGCGAATCATGAATAAAATTGCAATAACCCAACAAGCGGCTTGGCGTTATCTGTTAGCACTGCTAATGCTATCCTTGTGCTGTGGACACGTTACCTTGGCGCAGGCAGCTACTATTGGCAGTTTGCAGGTGCTTTCTGATGAATCTAGTGACAACCTGCGTATTACAATGGATGAGGCTGCTGAATATCAGGTATTTAACCTTGAAGGGCCAAAGCGATTGGTGGTGAGTTTTCCTAATGCCACACTGTCTAATGGGGTAAGTGCCATCAAGGGTGGCGGCAGTATAGAAAATATCGTGCCTGTTCAGGATAGTAGCGGCGTTCGGATTGAAGTGGGCTTGGCTAATGGCACTGCATATGAGATCGTTGAAAAGGGGAATGATCTGCTGGTTAAGTTTTCAGGTCAGGCTCCATCGGCTAAAAACAGTAGCGGCACCGTATTGCAAGATATTGAAGTGCGTGAACTGGACAATGTCACTGAATTAATTCTGCGTGGTCAGCATATGGATGCGAACCATAACGCACTATTGAGCAATGATGGCGCTACCATGGTACTGGACTTTTGGGGTGGTAAATCCAGCCTGCCAAAAGAGTATTATACCTATACTGCGCGACGATTGAATCATGTTGCGATTGGTTCAGCGGAAGGGCGCATGCGTCTGGTTGTTTCCTTGCTTTCTGAAGCCGGCGTGAATCACCAAATTGATGCGAGTGCGAACGAAATGGTTATCCGCTTTGGCAATATCAAACCTGTTGCCCATGCCGGTGCGATGCTTGTCGAGGCCATTGATTTTCAGCCGGATGACCGCATTGCACATCTGGTCATTCGTACGGATGAAAGTAACCCAATTATCAATTTACAGGAAAAAGATGGCAAGGTCATTGTCGATTTGAAGAAGGCTCAATTGGCACCCGGTCAGGAACGTAGTCAGGATGTGCGTGCTTTCCCTGGTCCGGTACAGCAAATTGACAGCTATGCAGTGGACAAAGATGTGCGCATTGTCGCGCGCCTGCGCCAGAAATCAGTAGTGACATCGTACCAAACCGGTAATGTGTTAACGATAACACTCAAACCAGCGGATATGATTGCTGTAGCAGCAGCTAATGAAGATGTGGTCAGGGATGAAAAGGTATATAGCGGCCAAAAAGTGACCTTTCAATACAAAGATATTGATATTCGAAATGCCTTACAACTGATTGCCGAGATGAGTGAACTTAATATCATCATGTCAGATGATGTGACCGGTGTTCTAACCATGCGTCTGGTGGATGTACCTTGGGATCAAGCGCTGGATATTATTCTTTCTACCAAAGGCTTAGGCAAAGAGAAAAACGGCAATGTCATTAGAATTGCGCCATTGGCAGTCTTGAAATCTGATGCAGATGCTCGCAAAGATGCTAAAATGAGTGCAGAGCAGGTTGCAACGCTAGACACTGAATTCATTCAACTTGGGTATGCCTCCGTCAATGATGTTAGTACAATTCTGAAAGGTGGATCGGTTACGTCGGCAGTGAAAACTGATCCGGCTAATATTCAGGAGAGCGGGATCGGTGGTGAGGGTGGTCTGAAACTGTTGTCTAAGCGCGGTAGTATTTTGCTGGATGAACGCAGTAATACCATGATTATAACCGACACCCGTGAACGGTTAAATAACATTAAATTGCTGATTTCGGTGATTGATAAACCGATGCAGCAGGTGCTGATAGAGGCACGGATCGTAGAAGCATCGGATACCTTTTCGCGTGATCTGGGTGTGAAGTGGGGTGGTTCTTATAATGATGCCGGTGGTAAATTCACTAATAATCTGTCTGGCGCTGCTGTAGGGACTAATGTTGTTGATTTGGGCGCTGTTGTGGGTGCAGGCGCGGGTGGCGCCGTAGGTTATACGCTTGGTACCTTGAGTGGTGCCCTTAACCTGAATCTGGAACTTTCTGCAGCTGAAACAGAAGGTGATATCAAGGTGGTCTCAAGTCCGCGTGTATTCACCAGTAACCTACGTGAAGCATTGATTGAACAGGATGAGCAGATCCCGTTTGACCAGGTTACTACCACAGGTGGTGCTACAACAATCACGCCGATATTTAAGAGTGCCAAACTGTCATTGCGTGTTACGCCGCAGATTACTGCAGACAAGCGTATCATTATGCAGCTAAAGATTAACAAGGATACGCCTGTAACCAATGCGGGTGGTACAGCAACTGCGATTAATACGAAAACAGTAGAGACCAGATTGCTGGTGAATAACGGTGAAACGGTAGTGCTGGGTGGTATTTATACCCAAACCGAAGCAGATCAGAATTCCGGTGTGCCGGGCCTGATGGATCTGCCGTTGATAGGATCGTTGTTTAAACGCAAAATAAAAACCAAGAATCGTAGTGAATTACTAATCTTTATTACACCAACGGTAATCAATGCCGAAGGGATAAATTAGAAATAATAAAAAATCCTCATAGTACGCTGGCAGCAATTTCATCTGCGAGGGATAGGCCCTTGTTGGTTAAATGGATTGCATCCTCGTTGATGGCAAGCTGGTTGCGACTCACCCATGGTTGAAGTGCTGAAGAGAACGCGTGCCAGGCATCGATGTCGAAGCGTTGTTTGAAAGCAGGACGATTAATGCCAGCAGTGCGTCGTAAGCCTAACCAAAAGGCTTCTGCGGCGGCCTTCCTGGCATGCAAGGGGTCTTCTGAGTTGACCGCTTTGCCGTGTTGCAGTGCCTTTTTTATATAAGATTCAGGTGTGCGTATATTGCTGTAGCGAATGATGCCCTGGTCCTGTTGATCCCACTTGCCGGATGCGCCGGCACCTATGCCAATATAATCATTGTACAACCAATAGCCGTCATTGTGTCGGCATTTTAAGTCTGGTTTGGAAAAATTGGATATTTCGTAAGCGTGATAACCAGCCTCTAAAAGTTGTTGGCGTGTCTCAAAAAACATATGCAGTGCATCTTCATCATTGGGCAATGCAATTGGAGCGATGCTATGGGTGGTGGCTAATTTTGTGTGTGGTTCAACGGTGAGCTGATAACAGGATAGATGTTCCGGTTTCAATGCTATGGCTCTGTTTAATGATATTAACCAGCTATCCATGCTTTGATCGGGTAGGCCATACATTAAATCCAGATTGATATTATCAAAGCCAGCCTGACGGGCTATGTTGTAGGCTTGAGTGGCTTCATCAGCGCTATGAATGCGCTCCAGCC
The DNA here is from genome assembly GCA_030951045.1 of Mariprofundus sp. Classification (GTDB taxonomy): domain Bacteria; phylum Pseudomonadota; class Zetaproteobacteria; order Mariprofundales; family Mariprofundaceae; genus Mariprofundus. Next base: position 4,506 of record JAUZQJ010000018.1, on the reverse strand, counting down.
ATTGTAATTCTGCAGTATCAAAGCTTTGGATACCAATGGATAGGCGGTTGATGCCAGCTTCTCTATAGGCACGGAAATTGTCTGCATCGGCAGTGCCGGGGTTGGCTTCCATGCTGATCTCTGCATCCTTATCAATACCGCAATAGTGTGATGCTGCATCAATGACTGCTTTGATCAATGCCGGTGGTGCCAATGATGGTGTGCCGCCGCCAATGAAAATGGTATGTAGCGATCGCCCCTTAAACATCGGGGTAGAAGCCCAGTGTTCAAGTTCTGTGATCAGCGCCTGCTGATAATCAGCCCAGGCAGGAGCACAGCGCTCATGTGAATTAAAGTCGCAGTAATGGCACTTGTGTACACAGAAAGGGATATGCACATACAGTTGTAGTGGAGAGGGTGATTTCACGAATTTAAGAAGGTGTTTATTTCAGAACGATTTCATAGTGATCAGGAGCGAAATTATCATCACTTTCCAATGATATTTCTTTGTTTAAAAAGGACTCCAATTGTAGTACACCCTCATTTTCTTCCCCAAGCATGAGATCTATGATTTCCGGGTGGGCGATAACCGTAAGTTTTTCACAAGGGTATGCCCGAGCCTCGGCAACCACTTCGCGAAACAGCTGATAACAGATGGTTTTTATGCTTTTTGCCAGTCCAATGCCATGACAGCTGTTGCATTCTGTTAGCAGTGTGCGACCAAGCGATTCACGCGTGCGTTTACGCGTCATTTCAACCAAGCCGAGTTCCGAGAGTTGAACAATATGGTTTTTGGATTTGTCCCGTTTAAGGGCATCAGCGAGCACTTGCATGAGCTGCTGTTTATTTTCCTCTTCCTGCATGTCGATGAAGTCGATGACAATGATGCCGCCCAGATTGCGTAGTCGAAGTTGGTGCACTATTTCATGCACTGCCTCAAGATTGGTTTTGAAACCTGTCTCTTCCATGTTTTTGGAGCCAACAAATGAACCTGAGTTGACGTCGATAGCAATTAAGGCTTCGGTTTGATCAATAACAATATGACCACCGGATTTCAATGGCACATGGCGCTTGAGTGCAAGTTCAATGCTAGATTCAACACCATAAACGTCAAAAATAGGACGGTCACCAGGATAATAGTACAGTTTTTTCGCAACCTCTGGCATGAAGCGACGTGCAAACTTTTTCATGGCGTCATAGGCGCTACGTGAATCAATATGAATTTTCTCGATATCGCTATCGACATAATCACGCATGACCCGCAGATAGAGATTAAGTTCGCTGTGAATCAATGAACCACGAGCGGAATTTTTGGAGCGTTTTTCAATATCCGCCCATAAACGCAACAGATAATCGAGATCCTGTTGTAATTCGGGCTCCTCTTTACCTTCGGCAACCGTACGAATGATGATGCCGCCCTGTTTTAATTCCATTGATGTACAGATGTTTAAAAGGCGCTCTCGTTCTTGCGGATCTTCAAGGCGTTTGGCAATGCCAATATGATCTAAATGTGGTAGATATACCAGATAACGGCCCGGTAAACCTATCTGGCTGGTCATGCGCGGCCCTTTGGAAGCAATGGGTTCACGCGATACCTGAACCATCAGCTCCTGATTATCTTTGAGTAGATTGCCAATAGGGGGGGCATTGCGGCGCGGAGATGGTGCGGATTCATCTGCGTTGTTTACGTTCTCATCACTCTGCTCTATATCATCCGTGAAGGTGGAATCAGGCTGTTTGGCAGTGGCGATATCACCAGCATAAAGAAAACCGGCCTTTTCCATACCTATATCAATAAATGCAGCTTGAATGCCGGGCAATACGCGCTGCACCCGGCCTTTATAGATATTTCCTTTCAAGCCGCGTTCGCGTTCAATGTAAATTTCTTCCGCCTGCCCGTTTTCTACCCGGGCTATGCGGGTTTCAAATGGTGCGACATTGACTAACAGTTCCACGCTCATATTGGTGATCCTTCGACTGAATGATTCATCGTATGCTAAGAGCTAGCGTGACAGGGGCTCTGTGATGATGAATTACGCAGGTATATTTTTTATATCTGCGATCATATGCAAGGTGGTGCGAATGGGCAAACCAATTACATTATCCAGGGGCCCGTCAATGGATTCGATGAAACTGGCTGCACCGGCCTGAATGGCATATGCACCTGCTTTATCAAGCACATCATTGTGTAATAGATAGGTGTCGATTTCAGATTCATCCAGAGACCGAAAGCGCACACCTGTACGCACCTGTTGGAAAAGGATGTGCTGATTGAGGCGTACACACACTCCGGTGAATACCTCATGTTCCTGTCCTGATAATTGCTGCAACATGCTTTTTGCATGTTGCAGGTCAGTAGGTTGCCCTAGTGCCTGACCATGAATGCTGACCAGTGTATCAGCAGCTATGACCGGTATATCTGCGGGTGCATCACAAGCCATAGCCTTGGCCTGACACAATCGTTCCACCATCTGTTGCACAGACTCACTGGGTAGTGGTGATTCATCGATATGGGAGGGGCACACCTCAACAGCGAGTCCTGCACTTTGAAGTAGAAGCCTGCGCCGAGGGGAGCGTGAAGCAAGTATAATTTCCATATCTGAATGATAGCCTTACTTTGGCTTGACGGCACGGATTGGGCGCTTACGATGCACCGACTGTGAGTAATTCAATTTCTTCCCCACTAGAGCGGGCTATCCAACTGTGCAAGGCCGATATGGCTCTTGTAGATGCCTGTATCCATCATAATTTACAGTCAGATATTATGATGATTCCTGCTATCGGACATTATATCGTCAATAGTGGTGGCAAACGTTTCAGGCCTTTGCTCTGTCTATTGACTGCACGTTTGTTCGGTTATCATGGTGAACGCCATATTCCACTCTCTGTGGTGGTTGAATTTATTCATACCGCATCCTGATTGCATGATGATGTGGTTGATTCATCCGATCAGCGTCGAGGTTCTCCTTCGGCTAACGGTGTATGGGGTAATCAGGCCTCTGTATTGGTGGGTGATTATCTGTTCTCTCGAGCGTTTCAGATGATGGTGTCTGATGGTGATATGGCCATGCTGAAACTGATGAGTGATGTTACCAACGCTCTGGCCGAAGGTGAGGTGTTGCAACTTTCACGCACTTTCCATTTGGAAATGACAGAATCCGAATGTCTGGAAGTCATTGAACGCAAAACTGCAGTACTGTTCAAGGCTGCCAGTGAAGTAGGTGCGCATGCAGCGGATCAATCGGCTGAAACAGTAGCTACGATGGCTGAATATGGCATGTGTTTGGGTGTGGCATTTCAGTTGATGGATGATGCACTGGATTATCTGGTTGAAGCAGAACAAGCCGGTAAACCGGTTGGTCATGATCTGGAAGAGGGTAAAATTACCTTGCCATTGATTCATGCTATGCAGCGAGATGCAGTATTGGCAGCCAAGGTTGAAGAGATATCCGAACGTGGTTGCTATGAAGAGGGTGACCGGGAGTGGGTACGTGAGCGGGTTACGGCACAAGATGGCACCGGCTGTGCCATGGATCGCGCCAAAGATTATGCCGAACGTGCTAAACGCTTACTGCCGGAAACAGCTGAAGTAGAAGTGCGCAATCTGTTGGCAGAATTGGCTGATTTTTCAGCGCATCGGCCTTATTGAAACTTTTTTAAACCTGTTTGGAAAATGTGCACCTACAGGTGAAGGAATTGCGTATTGTGTCCTGCGCTACATTTTCTTAAATTGTTCGCCGTAATATTTCCAGATGTATGTATTCGAGGTGTGATATGAAATTATTGATAACGATGACGCTACTCTTATGGCTTTCCGGTTGTGCCACATCAACCTATGAACAGCGTACTACAGCTCAGGGTGCTGCTATTGGTGCAACCGCCGGTGCTGTGATCGGTGCGCAAAACAACAGAGCCGTTGAAGGTGCTGTTGTTGGTGGTGCTTTGGGTGCGATTACCGGGGCGATCATTGCAGAGCGAAAAGAAAAGCGTAATCAGGCTAATGCCCGTCAAACGCAATATAACAATCAGCAAAGGGGCGCTTACCCAGTTCAGCAACGTTATGATGATCGGGGATATGATGATCACGATGAGCATGAACGCCATTCAAGACATCATGAAGATGACGATTAAGCATTCATTGTATTTACCACGCATACAGCCGTGGCTAGATTGATGATGGTTTAACCAAAGTCATCAGCTCTTCGCCTGTGAGGGCTCTGTATTCACCCGGAGCCAGTGCAGTGTCATCTAATGACAGTGCGCCAATATGGGTACGTTGCAGTGCCTCTACGTGATTACCTACAGCAGCAAACATACGGCGTACCTGATGATAGCGTCCTTCATGCAGCACCAGTGAGACATGTGTTTCATCATGAATAGTAAGTTCAGCCGGCAGGCAGGGCTTCTCTTCACCTTCAAGTATTAGCTTTCCATCGGAAAACTTTTCGGCTTCGGTTCCGTTTAACGGACGATCCAGGGTAACAGCATAGGTTTTTGAAATATGTTTTTTCGGACTGGTTAGTTGAT
>JAUZQJ010000017.1 GCA_030951045.1 Mariprofundus sp. | reverse complement strand
AGAGCTACGTTATAATCACCCTTTTTCTGTGCTGCAGCTAATTTATCATCTGCTGCAACCAGCTTCATTAAATCCAGCAAACTTCCAGGTGCTTCCCAGTTCGCATCTTTTTGCTGATTATCAGCAATTTGCTGTTTTAATGCCTTAAATTCACCTGCTGTATAAAGGTTCCATAATTTATCACTACCATCACCCTTCAATGCAGGCTGTTCCAACTGCGGCACCGCTGACTCAGCGGCTTGTTCAATAATCTCTGAATCTGACATAAGCGCTTCTTTACTTGCATCAACGCTAGCTTTATTAATAGTAGTAGGTGTAGTCGGAGTATTTACAGCAGCCTCTGTAGCTGTATCTACTTTTTCTTTTGAGACTATAACCTTTTCTTTAGCAGGCGTTACTACAGATGATGGCTGCTTTTTACTCATAGAACTATGAGACGGGTTATTATCTCTGATGATGCCTTTCTGTCTCTGCCGCTGAACTGAGATATTTGATTGGCTTTTCTTCGTGGTCGTACTCAATATCCCGGAATTTTGTTGTAGCTGTATATTTTCTGCTGCCTCAACGACAGACATTGAACTCATCAAAGCACTCATAAATAGTGCACATGACAGACTCATCATCATAATTATTCTCACTGGCCTTTCTCCATTGACGCCAGCTGACTGATCAATAACAGCGTGGCTTGATAATATTCTGGTTTTTCCCAACTCATCACAGGCTTTTTATCTGACCAATCACCATCTTGATCATCAATTAGTGCAGCCACAGCCTGAATGCCCTGCACTTTGTCCGCCATATGTACATTTGTATCATCCAAACTAGCCCATTCCGGCCATGCACTAGCCCCTGTGAATTGTTGCCAAAAGTGCGCCGAACGCAAAACAGCCGGATGATCAATATACCCTGCCCAGGCAAGATAAAGCGGGATACGTACAGCATCCAGTCCAAACCGTTTAGGAAACTGCAGGGCCGGATACAATGTTTCACCCGCAATGATCCAATCAGAAGGTAATTTCCAGGCTCCAAACAAGGCTTCGCCACTAAGTTTCAAACCACTGCTGATCAGACCTGGCCAAGCAGCTTCATCAGGCTCCACCTGTTTAAACTTCTCCAGAGCAGGATATACCCAATATGACAGGTTAATAATCGCCCCTTCTTCCTTCATAAAACCTTCCACACCTGGCAACAGCAACATACGGCCATGTTGATATCTAACCAGATGCTGCCTGATGTCATGCAGCAGTAAACGGGCCGCAGCATCGTACTTTTTCTCATTCCATCGTTCAGCTGCCCGCAATAGAGCCCATGCAACCAAAATATCACCATCGCTGGCATTGTTGAAATCAGTAACATGAGGCATAGAGGGTTGCCAGCGCCAGGCTAGCAGATGATCTTTATCTCGAACCTGCAAATGTTGCTGGGTCCATTGCCAAATCGCATCAAAACTCTTGCGATCAGCATTGGCCTCAGCCAATAACATCCCCATCCCTTGACCTTCAGAATGACGAATACTGTCATTGGCAACATCAACAATTGAACTACCTTCATTAAGAAAGTGTGCTTTATATTGCTTCCACAGATCACTCTGACCGGAACCTTGAGAGCACCCAGTCTGTATCAGCATAAGCATCAATGCCCATATTGCATAGCGTGCTGGATATGTTGCACCAGCAATAGACACACTCAACTTCTGCTATCGTGATGTAGTATTATCAATCGACGTGTTAACCACGTCAGCATTAGAGCTAACATAAATACAGCAAGAAGAAGCAGTACAGGTGATGTAATCGCATAATAGGCTACTTTACCCAATATCGATAATGAGCCTGTGTGATATTCATCCGACAGCTTCATATAATGACTGTTATCAATTCCCATACCACTGGCAAGATTCCATACAACCACATCACCAGCAAGAGTCTGCCATACAGAAGAACCAACAAGCTGTTCAGCTGTCTTTTGCAGTTCATCGTTATCAAAGGCAGTTAACAAGGTGATACTGGAACCAGATTCCCATGGAGATTCAAATTGGCTCAATAGACCATATCCTTTCATACTCAAAAACTGTAGGTCAGATGAAGCATTTACTTTCCGAACAAATGCATCGATGACTTGCTCAAAACCCACGGCAGCAGTTAATGCGTTATGAGGGACGCCCTGCAATGTTCGTGAATCTGTTACAGGAAACAGCAATCCACCTTCAGCACGGGTAAAGGGAGATGCATCCCATAATTTTGTAGGAATTTCATCAAGAGAACCAATCAACAGAATGCTTTGCGTAGAGTTAAGTGTGTCTTCAGAGGTAAGTGTTATTTCTGGAACCGTTCGCTCTTGCAATTGCGTAAATTTTGATACAAGAGTAAGGGCCGCAGAATAATGACTGTCATCCTTAGCTGCTACAGCAATAAGGGAAGGATTGTGCTCTACATAAGGATAACCCGTCTTTTGCAGCATATTTAAATCCGGTAAACGTGCATATTGATTCATTTCAGGCACACGCACAATCGAGTCATCATAGAAAGATACTTTCATATTTTTAAGCAAGGTATCACTATTTTTAGCGGCCTCACTCGGGACAATGTTTGTTTCCAAGCGTACAACATTGCTCCCCATCTTAAATGAACGCAGGGGAAGTTTGACTCTATAGTCTTCAATCAATAAACCCTTTGGATCATCAATGGCAATTGAGCGTTGAAAAGCACCATTGAGCAAGATGGTCAACATGGACCCTTGCCCCATTCCTGCGGTGTATGAAAAGTGTAGATTTAGTTCAACATTATTATCCTGGGTAGCAAACAGATCAGCAGGCATCTTTAAATTAAGGTCAACATAGTCGCCTGCTTTTTTCATTTCGGCATTGTGAATACCTAACTGACCGAAGTTATAACGCATCATAGGATTTAATACGCTAAAATCACCCGGCTTAGTCTGGGGCCCTACTACAGCCCTATCAAGCTCTCCAAATGACACATTACTCTGATCGGCCAGATTCAGTTTCATTTTGGAAAAATGCCTGGCTGAGTTCAATACATTTGATTCTTCACTACCAGTAATGATCAAAATATAACTACCCGGATCTACCGGATGGCGCTTCAACAACACCTGCTCCTTGGCAATGGATGAATCGATTACTCCTTTACCCAGAATGTCATCTAACTCTTTATACGTACCAATTAACACGCCATCTGCATCAGCAAATGGTGTATACAATTGAGCGAGATCACCCTTCCCTGCTGGATCACGAGCCCACTGTGCACTCATTGTAGTCACTTTTAAGGGCAATCCATCAGTCAACATCGCGATTCCCTGTACAGTATTTGAAGCGGCATTGAGTAGAGTATCCGATGGTTGCTGGCTTGCGATCATGATTGAGAGAGGATAATTACCATTCCACTTTGCTCCCCTAATCAAGCCCGGCAGGAGTGAAAAGCGCGGATCAATTTCTTTCGTTTTCGATACCAAGCTCATATTAGATTGCTGTGCATCTATTTCAGCCCATAGCTCGGAACCAGTCGAAGTTGAACCATGAGGGGTGTATAAACTGCTTTCTATTCTAATTTTGTTATAGCCCGCATGAATTTCATTGACCGGAATGTTCAAATCTACAACGCCTTCCGGATAATCAGGATCTAGTTGAACTTGTCCGACCATGTGATCATTAAAGCGAAAGCGTAGCTGAGACCTGGCTTTAGCCAGAGATAGTGAGTTGGAAAAAACAAGATGCAATTTAATAGACTCTACATTAGTGCGTTCTGAAATCGGGATAATCGCTTCAAGAGCATCATTAGAACCAAGCAATCGGGCAACATTTCTGACTGGTGATAAGAAGGAGGAGAGTGGTAAAATATCTTCCCTATCTTGCGCTTTCAGATACTGGACTTTTTGAGACTGTTTAATGTTATCTTCTGCCAACTTTTGCTCTGCACCCATGCTGTTCGCTTCTGCAAGATGCTTGCTATCCGCCTGCTTTTTAATTTCTGCAAGACGTGTGGCTTCAGCTAATTCTTTAGCTTTTGCAGCATTCTTAGCTTCAGTTAACTTTTTAGCGGCTACTGCGTTCTCGGCTTCAGCCAACTTTTTAACGACTGCTGCGTTCGTGGCTTCAACTAACTTCTTAGCTTCAGCAGCTTTCCTGGCATCA
>JAUZQJ010000164.1 GCA_030951045.1 Mariprofundus sp. | reverse complement strand
ATGCCAAGGAAGAACCAGTTGGCCACATAGATATGTGATACCTTTCTGTTGACGATGGTCATGATGAAATTGAACATATAAGAGAGCCAGACAACGGCAATAAGAATATCAATTGGCCATTCCAGTTCTGCGTACTCTTTGCCCTGTGTCCACCCCATAGGGAAGGAAATTACAGCGGCAACAATAATTAAGTTCCAGCCCCAGAAGGTGAACCATGCCATTTTGTTGCTCCACAAGGGGACACCGCAAGTACGTTGTACAATGTAAAATGCTGTTGCCATCAGTGTGCAGCCGCCAAAGGCAAAAATTACGGCATTCGTATGCAAGGGACGTAAGCGACCAAAGCTCATATACTCATTGAAGTTGAGGGCGGGGAATGATAGCTGCCATGCAATAAGATCACCGACCAATGAGCCGACGACAAGATAAACAGCGGCACACACTGCAAATGCTTTTACGATCGTCATATTGTAATTGGGGTTTTCCGGGGTGCTTTCGACCACAGTATCCACCTCCTGATGTGTTTTAAAGTTCATTCGGGATACTACTTATGGAGTTGTGCTTGTATATACTTTTTTTATGGTTAATTTTTATACATGGCAGATACGTATTTAAAGGCTGGATGTTAGTGCTGTTGCGGATGTTGAAATGGCGTAGGCAACACTGCTCTGTGAATGCTGGGACGAAAGAATCATGCGAAAATACAGAACTATTTAGGATATTTCCGGGTCATTGGTTTAATTAGGTGTTGCTAGGTGTTGCGTGGATTTTAGCAACTGATTTTTTATACTGGTTTATCTGCCCGGATGTAATGTCGTAGATATGTCGAAACGGAAACCTGTTTTTTTTAGCGTGCAAGTGACTTTATAGCATGCAATGAATTGATTGTCGTTTTGGCGAGCCTGACATCTTTGATGTGGATACCAAATTAATAGAAAAGAACAGGTGTTCATAAAGAACCATGTTGTGGTTTATGTAAAACTAAGAAAAATGCCTAACAGGGTCAGACAGACCAAACCCAGCGATACAAAGAATGCGAATGCGATTTTTTCAGACGTTGTGCGTTTGGCTCTGTATTCTAGAATAACTTCGTCAAACATGATCCTCACCTCTCTTATAAAAAATGAGGCAATGATCAGTTTTCAGTCAATGTGATAATATGATGTATATCACACTTTACATGGATGCAGGAATTAGTGGTGGTTTTGTTCTATGGCATGAATAAGCGTGGTTAAGAATCGGTTGGCTGTCGCAGGTAATTGTTTTTTTTCCGCTTTTCTGGCGACATAGCCGTTGATGAAATTAACTTCAGTGGTATGCCCTGCTTCAATGTCTTGCCACATGCTGGTTTTGACTGGACCCATGGAGAGTGTGATGTCGATATGTTTGTGAATATCACCATCTCCAAGGTTAATGCCGAATGATTGAGCGAGTGCGACTGTTTCCTGCATGGCTTGTTCTACAATCATAAGTGTTTCGTGATTAGCTGCCGTGTCGTGGGCATAACGACGGGTGATCGCCGTAATAGCATTAAATCCACAGTTCCAAAGTAGTTTGCGCCATAACATTGCGGCGGGGTCTGAATCGATGCGAATGGGAACCGATGCACGTTGAAATGCTTCCATTAATGTGTGGAGATAATGATCGCCTGATCCGGTTTGCCAGAGTCCCATGCGAATACCGCCAGCAGCAGAGTGAATGATATGGCCTGGTTGCGCTATTCTGGCTCCGATAAAGGCGCTGCCTGCAGCAATGCTGTTGTTTGGGAAGGTGGTGCGCAGTAGATCAGGAGCTTCGACGCCATTTTGAAGTGTGACCAGCAGCGTATCCGGGGAGATGAAAGGCTGAATCGTCGAAAGCATGTTGGATAGACCAGTCATTTTACAACATAAGATAATAACCTGACATGTGTTGAGATCTTCAGCTTTACCGGTGGCGCTAATAGCGATGGATATTTCAGTGTTTTCAGATTCATGTCGTAATCCATGCGCTTGCAATGCTTTCAGATGGCTACCGCGCGCAAGCAATAATACATCAAAACCAGCTTGTTGAAGTTTACTGCCATAGTGGCAACCGACGGCACCTGCACCTGCAAATCCTATCTTCATATGATTCCCTCCATGACCCGGCATCAATACGACGCTATGCTTGCGATCCTTCACGACTATAACCAAAGGGGTTAGAGATGCCAAAAGAACAACTGCGCAAAGATGCTTTTGAATATCACAGAAAACCAAAACCGGGCAAAATAAGTGTTCAACCTACCAAACCTTGTGTCACACAGCGGGATCTGGCTCTGGCATATACACCTGGTGTGGCGGAACCTTGTTTGGCGATTGAAAAGAACCCTGAATTGGCCGATGAATTTACCTCCCGTGCCAATCTGGTTGGGGTGATTAGCAACGGCACTGCAGTACTTGGTCTGGGCAATATTGGTCCTTTAGCCAGTAAACCGGTAATGGAAGGGAAAGGTGTATTGTTCAAGCGTTTTGCCGATATTGATGTGTTCGATATTGAGTTGGCTGAAAACGATCCGATGGCGTTTGTTGAAACGGTAGCGCGCATGGAGCCCACTTTCGGCGGCATCAACCTGGAAGATATTAAAGCACCTGAATGTTTTATTATTGAAGAAGAACTGAAAAAACGTATGAATATACCGGTGTTGCATGATGATCAACACGGCACAGCGGTGATCCTGGCGGCGGCTTTTCTAAATGCTCTTATTTTGCAAAATAAAAAAATTGAAGATGTGAAAATTGCCTGCCTTGGAGCAGGGGCAGCTGGCTTTGCCTGCATGCGCTTGATTGAACAGCTTGGTGCAACACGTGAAAATATTCTGTTTCTGGATCGTAAGGGGGTGATCAGCAAAGATCGTGATGAAGATCTACCTCCGCATAAAGCATATTACGCCACAGAAAGAACTGAACGAACGCTTGAGGAAGCGATGCAGGGCGCTGATGTGTTTGTCGGCCTGTCACAAGGTAATATCGTGAATGCGGATATGCTTAAATCAATGGCCGACAAGCCGATTGTGTTCGCCATGGCTAATCCAGACCCTGAAATTGATTATGATCTGGCTATGAGTGCCCGCGATGATCTGATTATGGCCACGGGGCGTTCAGATCACCCTAATCAGGTGAATAATGTGCTTGGTTTCCCCTTTCTGTTTCGTGGTGCGCTTGATGCCAGAGCCACTACATTTAATGAAGAGATGAAAGTTGCTGCCGTGCATGCGCTGGCTGAGCTAGCCCGACAGGATGTGCCGGATTCGGTGTTGAAAGTGTATGGTGTCAGTGAGTTGCGTTTCGGCCCTAAATACATTTTACCCAAACCATTCGACCCTCGCTTGATTGAGGTAGTACCTGTTGCAGTTGCCAAAGCTGCCACTGAAACTGGGGTTGCACGCAAGCCAATGGTAGATGCATCGGCATATGCGCAGGAACTGGCTGGGCGTATCGATAACTCACGCCTGTTTATGCGTATCATTTCTGATAAGGCACGTGCGCATTCTATCCGGTTGGTGTTGCCTGAGGGTGAGGATGAGACTGTCATTCGCGCTGCTCTTGAAATGAAGGAGCAGGGTATTGCTGATCCGATTCTGATCGGTCGTGCAGATCGTTTTCAGGCAAGTTGTCGCAGCGCTCAGATAGATGCTACTGGCCTTACTCTGATTGACCCAAGTGTTGATGATGCGCGTTTCACGGCACTTGCGGATGCCTATTATGAAGACCGTAAACGCAATGGTGTTCTGCCAGCTGATGCCAGAAAAGCATTGCGAAGTGATACGAATATGCTTGCAGCAATGCTGGTACGTAGTGGCGATGCTGATGGCATGCTCTCCGGGCGCACGGCACATTATCCCAATGTGTTACGTCCAATCCTGAAAGTGCTTGGCCATAATGAAGATGGTGTGCGCCACCATGTTTATGGTATGTATTTGATGATTATGGAAAACAGCGCCTATTTCCTGGCTGACTGTACGGTGAATGTGGATATGAATGCTGAGCAGTTGGCAGAGTTGGGTGAGCTGGCAGCAGAGACAGCTATTTCACTGGGTTGTGAAGCGCGTGTTGCAATGCTGTCATTCTCCAATTTTGGCAGTGTCGAGCATGCAGAAACTAACAAGGTTGCAGAGGCGACCCGTCTGTTGCATGAAAGAAGACCGGATCTGATTGTAGATGGTGAAATGCAGGCCGACACAGCTGTGAATAGTGCTATTCTTAAAGATTACCCTTTCAGTAAATTAAAAGAGCCAGCCAATATTCTGGTGTTCCCGACCATGCAGGCTGGTAATATCTCTTATAAACTATTGCGTGAATTGGGCGGCGGCACTGCCATTGGCCCGATTCTGCTGGGCTTGCCTGAGCAGGCACATGTGTTGCAAACCGGCGCATCGGTTGATGATATCGTGAATATGGCGGCCATCGCCGCTGCCCGCGCAGCTGATCGGTAAATAAGCCAATAAAAGTCAAAAGCATTCATCGCAGAGTACGCAGGGTAGAGTCAAAGGCATCAATATGTATGGTTTTACTCTGCGTAACTTTGCGTACTCTGCGGTAAATTATTACTTATTCGGGAGCTAATCACCGTGACGTTTCAAGATCTTATACTTACATTGCAGCAATTCTGGGCTAAACAGGGCTGTGTGTTGCAGCAGCCTTACGATAGTTCGATGGGGGCAGGTACATTCCATCCTGCCACTTTCTTACGTGTCTTGGATGATAAAGACTGGCGTACTGCTTATGTGCAGCCATGCCGTCGTCCGACCGATGGGCGTTATGGTGAAAACCCCAACCGCTTGCAGCACTATTACCAGTTTCAGGTGATTTTAAAACCGGCGCCGAACAATATTCTTGAGCTCTATCTCGACTCTTTGCGTACCATAGGTATTGATCCTGAAGTACATGATATTCGTTTTGTCGAGGATGATTGGGAATCGCCAACGCTCGGCGCATGGGGTTTGGGCTGGGAAGTCTGGCTCAATGGTATGGAGGTGACACAGTTCACCTATTTCCAGCAGGTAGGCAGTGTCGAGCTTACACGTACGCCGGGTGAGATTACTTACGGTTTAGAGCGTTTGGCAATGTATTTGCAGGGTGTGGATAATATCTATGACCTGGTCTGGGTTGAGGATGCCGATGGCAAGCAAGTTACGTATGGTGACGTGTTCCATCGCAATGAAGTGGAATTTTCGGCCTATAATTTTGAGCAAGCTGATGCGGCCAGATTGCATGAGTCATTTGATCATGCTGAGAGCGAATGTAAGCGTTTGACCGAACATGATCTGGTTTTGCCTGCTTATGAGGAAGTGATGAAAGCATCGCATGCTTTTAATCTATTGGATGCGCGTGGAGCCATCTCAGTAGCGGAACGACAGCGCTTTATTGGCCGTGTGCGCGGGCTTGCCCGTACCGTGGCAAGAGCTTATGCGGGGGTGGATGCATGAGCGCCACGATGAATGATATTGATGTGATGAAACCGCTGTTGATTGAAATTGGAACAGAAGAGATACCTGCGGGTGTTGCACCGCGTATGGGAGAAGCATTGAAGGTGGCCGTTGAGAAGCTACTGGCCGATGCCAATGTGGCGCCACAATCACTGCGTTTGGGTGTAACGCCGCGCCGTCTGCTTTTGCATGCTGATGCTTGTCTTGTAATGCAGGCCGATGCTGAAGAGACGCTGTGGGGGCCACCGGAGCGGGTGGCGTTCCCTGATGGTAAAGCAGGTGGAGCAGCAATCGGCTTTGCTAAGAAGTCGGGTCTGTCATTGGATGATTTTGAATTGGCTGATAAAGGCGATGGCAAAGGCAACTACATGAAAGCTGTGCGCACGGTGAAGGGGCGTTTGGTTGTTGATATACTTGCTGAAGCCATACCTGCTATCTTGCGTAAGTTACCTAGTCCCAAGCAAATGCAATGGCGTGATGGGGATGAGCGTAGTGATGCCTTTATCCGCCCTGTTCGCTGGATGGTAGCAAGACTTGGCGATGATCTGATTGATTTTAGCTTCGCCGGCATTACAACAGGACTAATCAGTCGTGGCCATCGTATGCATGGTTCAGAGGGTGAGCTTGATGTGAGTGATCCATTTGGCTGGCTGGAAGGCCAGTGTGTGCGTGCTGATCGGGATGCACGCAAAGCGTTGATAGCCAGGCAGTTGATGGACGCTGCAAGTAAAGCTGGTGTTGCGCTGGTTGATGATGAAGAGCTGTTGGATGAAGTGACTGACCTGGTGGAATGGCCACATGCGATTGCAGCACGTTATGATGATGACTTTTTGCGTTTGCCAGAAGAGGTGAGTCGTATTGAGTTAAAACATCATCAGCGCTGCTTTTCTTCGCATGATGCAGACGGAAACGTGACACCTGTCTTTTTTACAGTAGCCAATATTCAATCTAAAAATCCAGCGGCAGTAGCGCAAGGCAATGAGCGCGTAGTGAATGCCCGCTTGGCTGATGCAGCGTTCTATTTTGATCGTGATCCACAGCAGGCACTGGAAGTACGGGTCGAAAAACTGTCTGAAATCGTTTTTCAGGACGGTCTTGGTATGGTGGGTGATCAGGTGCGCCGTATGCGTGCGTTTGTGCTCGATAATGCCACAGCACTTGGCGTCAATGCCAATGATGCGCAGCGCGCCGCGTATTTGTGTAAGTCTGATTTAACCACAGGGTTGGTTGGTGAATTCCCTGAATTGCAGGGTTCTATGGGTGGTATTTATGCCCGTATGGATGGTGAGAGTGATGCCGTAGCAGAGGGCGTTGCTCAGCATTATGCGCCGTCTGGTGCAGAGGATGATCTGCCGGATAACCGTATTGCGCGTGCTATTGGCGTGGTTGAGCGTGCGGATAAGTTGCTGGGTTATTTTCACCTTGGCCGTATTCCTACTGCCAGTGCTGATCCGTTTGGTTTGCGTCGTGCGGCGATTGGTTTGATTCGTCTATTGAGTGATACCACGCAGCCGATTGATATGACACTGGATCAAGTCATTGATGAAGTGGCAAAACAGTGGAATCAACAGCGCGTAACGATTGCCATTAGTGATGAGACTAAAGCTAAGGTACATGCTTTTGTCATTGAGCGCCTATTGGGGCTGAGCAGTGCATTGGGCTTCTCTAAAACATCTATTGATGCAGCGGTGCATTCATCAGAAAACAGACCCTTGTATCGTGAGACATTGATTGCACGTCACTTAATGGGCTTTGAAGATTCAGATGAGGGGCAGGCGATTGCAGCGGCCAACAAACGAACGGCGAATATTTTGAAGAAAGCTGCTGATATTCCAGCGGCAGTGGATGTTGCTTTGTTTGCCGAGTCGGCTGAAAGTGTCTTGTATGATGCGTTGTTGAAAGCCGAAGCTGATTTCCGCAGTGCTGTATCGGTGGCTGGGTTTGATGATTCCATTGCACCTGCTTTGAGTGTGCTGGCGATGCTTAGGGAGCCGGTAGATACATTTTTCGATGATGTAATGGTGATGGCTGAGGATATGCAGGTGCGCGGCAATCGACTGGCTCTGTTGGCGCGTTTGCGTCAGTTGTTCCTGAACCTGGCCGATGTATCGCGCCTGTAAGGTGTCAGAGGGGAAAGGTAATCAAAGGCATCTCACCGCAGAGGACACAGAGTCAGACAGAGGAAAACAAGCTTAGATCGATAAATGAGATGTGCAGGTTTTGAATTTCTATGAGAGAGTTTTTATGTTGTATTCTTTTGCTTTTACTCTGCGTTCCTCTGTGTACTCTGCGGTGATCAAGATTATAAAGTAAAAAAGGAGTCGATATGACAGTAGCAACAGCCCGCCATATTTTGGTGGATTCAGAAGAAAAATGTGCAGAGTTAAAAGCACAAATTGAAGCAGGTTCGGAGTTTGCTGATCTGGCAAAAGAGCATTCAAGCTGCCCATCCGGTCGTAGTGGTGGTGACCTGGGTGAGTTTGGCCCGGGTATGATGGTACCTGAATTTGATGAGGTCGTTTTTTCGGCTGAGGTTGGCACGGTGCAAGGCCCGGTGAAAACGCAGTTTGGTTATCATCTGTTGGAAGTTACAAGCCGTAGTTAATTAGAATACAAAGGTTCATGGTTGTGCTGAATGGCAATCATGCACTCTTAAGGAAGCGTTGATTTATTGCAGGATGTAATAAATCAACATCTTCTAAATATAAAGCACAAAAAGGGCGTCTATCTCAATAGACGCCCTTTTTTAATGATTGGTGGTAGAGCTGATTCTATCTGAATCAGCGGTACGGGTTTAAGCGGCTTTTTGAATCTTGCCTGAACGCAGGCAGCTTGAGCACACTTTTACTTTACGGGTCTGTCCGCTAACGACAGCGCGAACCTGCTGTAAATTCGGCAGGAAACGACGGCGAGTCGTATTATGCGCATGACTGACATTATTGCCTGACATAGGACCTTTTCCACATACTTCACAACGCTTAGCCATTTCAAATACCTCCAGAGAAAGGCGGCGCACTTTATGAGAATGCGACCAAGCACACAAGTAAAAAAATAAACTTTATCTTACCGGTGTGTATTGAGATCTATTTTTAAAATTATTTTTATAGCGTAAGGCTATGATTTTATTGTCTTTATGGCTACTTGATGGCAATATTTAAACTATTTCCGTTCTATCAGTTCAATAGCATATCCATCCACATCTTTTACAAAAGCGATCACAGTAGTGCCATGCTTCATAGGGCCGGGTTGCCGGGTAATGGTGCCGCCAGCAGCGCGAATACGCTCACAGATGCTATGAATATCATCCACACCGATGGCGATATGACCAAAAGCACTACCTTGTTCATAGGACGAGGTGTCCCAATTGTGGGTTAATTCAATCACAGTATTTTCTGATTCATCCCCGTAACCGACAAAAGCGAGTGTGAAACGTCCTGCAGGATAGTCTTTGCGGCGTAGCAGTTTCATGTCCAGAATACGCGTGTAAAAGTCAATGGACTGATCCAGGTCGCGAACGCGAATCATAGTATGTAATAGTCTCATGATGTTTTGTCCTCATCTGTTGGTAGTACATCGTCTTGTCTGGCTAACCAGCGGACCTGCATCATCCAGACAGGGCTGACTAACAGTGTCATCGCTATGACGATCACTGTGAGTTCATGTAGTTGGGGCGAGAGTATGCCGGCAAAGGTACCGACAGCTGCGAGTAGAAAAGAAAATTCTCCAATCTGACTGAGCAGGCCTCCGGTAATCAATGCCATTTTCCAGCTTTCACCGAGAGCGCGCATAACAAATACATTTACGCCGGAGTTGAATAGGAATACCGCTGTGGTTGCTCCCCATACCAGCCATAGATGTGACATTAAATAATCCATGTTTACCATCATGCCGATAGAAAGAAAAAAGATCATGACGAAGATGACATACACGGATTCCAGATGTTGGTGAATCCAGTCAGACTGATTACTGGATGCCAATAGCATGCCTGCTAGGAAGGCTCCAAGACCGGCAGAAAGGCCCAGCCATGATGTGAGTGTGGCTGCACCCAGACACAATAGCAGGCCGAGCAGAACACGCTTTTCAACGCTGCCCTTTAAAAAGCCGGGGATCTGCAAAGCATCTGTTTTCATCAAAAACACTACTAATGTGATGATCGCCAAGCCGCCGCCAACCTGTTTGATCAGTTCGGTACTATTGAATTCACCATCACCCATTAGGCTTAATATAATCATCATTGGTACGATGGCTATATCTTGAACGAGCAATACACCAACAGCATTCTGTCCGAACGGCTCATCCATTTCACCAGTATCCTGCAGCTCTTTGAGTACCACTGCTGTGCTGGAGAGAGAGATGACAAAGCCGAATAAAATACCGAGGTTGGTTGGCAGGTCAAACATCCACACCAGTGCTACACATGCAGCGACACTGGTGGCGATTTGAATGCTTGTACCGACAAACGCGATGCGCCAGCGCTTCATAAGCCTAGGGATGGAAACTTCCATGCCGACAAAAAAGAGCAACATGACTACGCCAATCTCACCGATTCGGGTTACCGTATCCTGATCAGAAATGACGCCCAACATGGTAGGGCCAAGCATAATGCCTGTAATGATATAGGCGACCACGATGGGGAGTCCTAAACGTACGGCGAGATAAGCCAGAACTAGTGCGACTGATAATACAATCGTGATGTTCATCATCATGGGGTCTAAGTGCATGTGTTTTCCTTTATTCTTATTTTAAAGTCATTATAGGAGAAAAATGATATAGTGCATACGAGTGGATTAGCAAGGTTCATGCAACAAATCATTACTGGTGTTGAAAATATAGGTGTGAATGAGCTATGATCTGGCATCTTCAATGTGGTTTGATAACCGTTGAGTGTTGTGATTGGGAGTCCTTGTGTCTAAAAAGGTACAGCGTAATGCGCCATGTCCATGTGGCAGTGGCAAGAAATATAAAAAATGTTGTAAGGTTAATGAACGCGATCAGATGCTGGCCAGTGGTCACCGTCGTGATGGGGTAATGCATGCGCTTACCTGGGTGAGTGATCATTATACGAAAGAAACCGACCAGTGGGTGGATCAGGTATGGTTGTCTGATATATCTGAAGAGCAGCGCTCAGGTATTGCGCTTGCCGATGCTACAATTCGCAGTATTCATGATGTTAATCTGTTGGAGTATTTGGTAGCCGCTGGACGTTATAGTGATATGGAGGGTGAAGACCGTCCGTTGGAATTAATTTTGAATGCACCAGAGTTGATTCTGGATGAAGCACAGCGAGCCTATCTCAAACAGTTGTCTGAGCGCCCATTGCGTCTATATAGAGTGATGACATGTGTGGCGGGTGAAAGCTTTACGGTCAGTGATGCGATGCTTGAAAAACAGGAGCAGATCACCATTAATGACGCCTATGCCAGTCGCATGCTGGATGTGGAAGATGTGGTGGGTTTACGGTTGATGCAGACGCCTGCCGGCTGGGAAGCTTCCGGTGCAGTTTATCATTTCCCTACTGAATATTTGGAAGAATTGGGTGATTTGTTACGTGCGGCAGATGATGATGCGTTTAGCGCCACCATGATTCACTTTTGGCTTAAATTAGTGGCTGCGCATGTCTGATGCGTTGATGCAGGCAGACCTTAGCTGCCTGAAGCTACTGCACCGCGGTAAGGTGCGCGATATGTATGAGGTGGATGATACACATATTCTTATTGTTACCACTGATCGCTTGTCTGCCTTTGATGTGATCCTGCCAACGGCTATCCCGGGTAAGGGTAGTGTGTTGAATGCTGTGTCCGACTTCTGGTTTAAGCAATTGTCACATGTTGTAGCCAATCATGTGTCGGATATGACGCTTGAAGAAGCCATCCCTGATGCAGCAGAGCGCCAGCGCGTTGCTTCGCATGCCATTGTAGTGAAGCGCTTGAACCCCGTGCCTATTGAGGCAATCGTGCGCGGTTATTTGATTGGTTCAGGGTGGAAAGAGTATCAAAAGCAGGGCTCTGTCTGTGGTATTACACTGCCTGAAGGGCTTGGCCTGGCTGATCAGTTACCTGAACCGATTTTCACACCCTCGACCAAGGCCGATGTTGGTGATCATGATGAGAATATCAGTTTTGATATTATGACTACCATTATTGATGCCGATTTGGCTGAGAGAATTCGTGATGTGAGTCTGGCTCTGTATAAAGAGGCTGCTGCGTATGCCTTGCAGAAGGGTATTATTATTGCCGATACCAAGTTTGAGTTCGGGCTTGATGAACATGGTACTTTAACACTGATTGATGAGGTGCTTACGCCTGACTCCTCACGTTTCTGGCCTGTATCAGAATATCAGCCGGGCATGAGCCCTCCGAGTTTTGATAAACAGATCGTACGTGATTGGCTGGAGACACAGGATTGGGATAAGAAAGCGCCAGGCCCTGCATTGCCGGATGAAATCAAAAATAGAACATCAGAAAAATATTTGGAAGCACTGACCCGCTTAACGAGTCTGAATTAATGGAGCTATTGACGGCAATTGCTGCGGTAGCTGTTGGTGTAGCACTGCTTATTTGGGGCGCTGATCTGTTTGTCGATGGTGCATCCTCAGTCGCTAAAAATATGCGTGTGCCACCGATGGTGATCGGCCTGACCATCGTCAGTATAGGTACGTCACTGCCTGAAATGATTGTTGCTGCCATGGCTGCACTTGATGGCAATCGTGATCTGGGTATTGGTAATGCGATCGGTTCGAATATCGCCAATATTGGGCTGGTGTTAGGTATTACAGCGCTGATTATTCCTCTGACGGTAAAATCGTTGACCTTAAGACGTGAAATGCCGGTGCTGTTTCTGGTTACAGCTTTGGCGTTTGCATTGATGGCTGATGGTGAGTTGAGCTTTAATGATGGCCTGATTCTGATTGTCGGGCTTGTGATGTTATTGGCCTGGATGACACGCATAGGCCTGAAAGATCGCCATGATCCACTCATTGAAGAGTTTACAGACGCCATTCCTGATAATTTAAGCATGGGAAAATCGGTGCTGTTTTTTATCGTGGGACTCGTGGTGTTGATTGTCAGCTCACGTATGGTGGTTTGGGGGGCGGTGGATATCGCCCACTATCTGGGTGTCAGTGATCTTATTATCGGCCTGACCATTGTCGCGATCGGTACCAGTTTGCCTGAGTTGGTTGCGTCCGTTGTCAGTGCCTTGAAAGGTGAGGCTGATTTGGCGATTGGTAATGTGATTGGCTCTAATATGTTTAATATTTTAGCCGTTCTGGCAATGCCGGCCTTAATTTATCCGGGGGCGTTTGCTCCGGAAGCACTGATGCGTGATTTCCCGATTATGCTGGGCTTTACGTTTGCTCTGTTTGTTGTCTCTTTTGGTCTAAAGGGTGGCAAAGTGACGCGTTTTGAAGGCGCCCTATTGGGTTCTGGCTTTGTGGCTTATTTGTTTCTGCTGTATTTACAGGCGTGATGTTGTGATCATTTAATGCGTGTCGTACATGTTCGATGCAATGCATTGGCATGTATTGGCATACTTATGCATGAGGCGTTACCTTTGCGCTACTAAGATTTTGGAGAGTAGAGATGAATTTTGCTGATCGTGATGGTGTAATTTGGTTTGATGGCGAAATGGTGGACTGGCGAGATGCCAAGGTTCATGTGTTAACGCATACACTGCATTATGGCATGGGGGTATTTGAAGGTGTGCGCGCCTATCATGCTGATGAAGGTACGGCGATTTTCCGTTTGCAGGCGCATACTGATCGCCTGTTTCGTTCTGCTAAAATCATGAATATGGAGATGCCGTTCAGTAAAGAAGAGATCAATCATGCGCAGCTTGCAGCTGTGCGTGAAAACAAGCTGGATTCTGCTTATTTGCGTCCGATGGTGTTCTACGGTTCTGAAGGTATGGGCTTGCGCGCAGATAATCTAAAAACGCATGTTATCGTTGCTGCCTGGAGCTGGGGAGCCTATCTGGGGCAGGACGCGCTGGAGAAGGGGATTCGTATCCGCACTTCTTCATTCACCCGCCATCATGTTAATGTCGCCATGTGCAAAGCCAAAGCGAACGGTAATTATATCAACTCCATGCTGGCGCTCTCCGATGCGCTGCGAGATGGTTATGATGAAGCATTGTTGCTGGATGTGGACGGTTTTGTAGCAGAAGGCAGTGGCGAGAACTTCTTTATGGTCTATGAGGGTGTAATCTATACGCCCGAACTGACCAGTGCACTCGATGGCATCACCCGTGCAACCGTGATTCAGCTGGCTAAAGAAGAGGGTTATGAAGTGCGTGAAAAACGCATTACCCGTGATGAAGTCTATGTGGCTGACGAAGCGTTCTTTACCGGTACTGCCGCAGAAGTCACGCCAATCCGCGAACTCGATGGCCGCACTATCGGTTGTGGCTCACGCGGGCCGGTTACCGAAGTGCTACAACGTAAATACTTCGATGCCGTACATGGCAGAACAGGCACCCACGGAGATTGGCTCTCTTACTTGAAATAAGAACATACGTTTGACATATCAACATAATGAAAAGGGCGCCTGTTGGTGCCCTTTTCATTATGCCGGGTAGAAGAAAGGCATGGCTTGAATGTTGAATAGGTTTGTCAGTCGGGCATTAGCTTGATGACTGCTTTAAAATCAGTCGTGCCGAGCGCTTTGCGAGTGTCGGGAAACAGCGGTAGAGCTTGCATTACCCTGCGCGGGTGAAGGTGAATTCATTATCTGATGACATCTCGGCATTGAAACTATAATCCGCGATATCGAATGCTTTTATCTGCTCAGGGTTTTCGATTCTGTTTTCGATGATATATCGGGACATAAAACCGCGCGCTTTTTTGGCATTGAAGCTGATAATGCGATATCTACCCTGACGTAGCTCTTTAAATACAGGGGTGATGATGCGGCCGTTAATGTTCGCTGTTTGCACGGATGAAAAATATTCGCTGGATGCGAGGTTGATGAGCACATCATCACCTTGCGCAGCCAGCGCATCATTGATGCTGTTGGTGATAATATCCCCCCAGAATTGATAGAGATTGTTACCTCTCTCCGTAGTGAGCTTTGTTCCCATCTCCAGCCGATAGGCTTGCATCAGATCGAGCGGGCGCAATAGTCCATAGAGGCCGGAAAGAATGCAGAGGTGATTTTGCGCATAGGCAATGCCATCGCTATTTAATGTTGCCGCATCGAGCCCTTGATATACATCACCATGAAAGGCAAACAGTGCTTGTTTGGCATTCTCAGTGGTGAACGGTATGTGCCAATCCTGATAGCGCTGCATGTTCAGATCAGCCAGTTTCATGGATAGCTTCATTAAATCAGCTATTTCAAAGCTATCCTTTTGGGCCATGATATCTATCAGCTCTGCGGCATGTTCCAGGTGCATGGGCTGAGTGAAATCAGCAGTAGGGCATGGGGTGGTGAAATCGAGTTTTTTGGCGGGTGAGATGGCAATCAGCATGGCCATATACTATGCTTGCAGTTAGGAAGAACAATCCTACCTGCAGAGTGCTTTATTATAGCGGAGGTCGCATAGGCGTGGAAAAAGTCAGTAATGATTGTGAAGCATTGATGCGACAGGCGATTGCGTTGGCGAAAAAGGGTATGGGCACTACACACCCGAACCCGCGCGTGGGTGCGGTGGTTGTGAATCATGGTGAGGTCGTTGGTGAAGGTTGGCATGAGCGGCCGGGTGGGCCACATGCTGAAGTGATGGCTTTGCATAATGCCGGAGAAAAAGCGCGTGGTGGAGCGATTTATGTAACGCTTGAGCCATGTGCGGCACATGGACGTACGCCAGCCTGTACTGAAGCGATTCGTAGAGCCGGTATTAAACATGTGATTTATGCCTCATCCGATCCCAATCCTGTCATGGCAGGAGGAGCTAAAGTATTGCGGGCAATGGGTGTTGAAATCACTGCAGGCGTGTTGAGCGATGAAGCGGACGCTATCAATAAACCATTCTTTCACTATCAGCGTACCGGTCGCCCCTATGTGATTGCCAAAGCTGCGATCTCGCTGGATGGCAAGCTGGCGACACATACTCACCATTCCCAATGGATCAGTGGTGCGGGGTGTCGCGAACATGCGCATAAACTACGGGCTGCATGTGATGCTGTCCTGGTGGGTGCAGGCACGCTGAAACACGATAACCCATCTTTAACTGTACGCGATGTGGAGATGGTCGGTAATGTGCCGCTAAGGGTGGTGTTATGTTTTGAAACACCAGTGTTCAGTGCTGCGTATAAAGTGCTGTCTGATGAAGCTCCAACACGTCTGTATGTACGTAGTTTGAATGAACATGCTGATGCATGGCGGGAGGCAGGGGTGGATGTACAGCATGTCCCGAGTCTGTTGTCTGTGTTAAAACACCTGGCCGATGATGGTTATCTGCAGTTACTGCTTGAAGGTGGTGGTGCCCTGCACACCTCTTTTTTAGAAGCAGGATTTAGTGATGAAATGGTGCTGTACCAAGCTCCTATCATGATCGGTGGCCGTGATGCTGTAAGTTTATGGGGTGGCACGGGGGCACCAACACTGGATCAGGCCATTCGTTTGTCTGGTATTGAACGCCTGAGTATGGGCGATGACCAGGTGATTCGTGGCGCTGTGGTTTATCCGGATTAGCTGATTGGGCAGTGATGCGGGGTATGATGATTAACCTGCGGCGCTGGCCACTGCTCTATCCTGTTGTAGTTGCTGTTATCGGCTTGGCACTAACACGCACAGACGTTGCCGATATTCCGATAGCTTGCTCTCTTTTGGCGCTGTTTATTACTGCCCTGCTATGGTTTCGGCAGTACTTGCTGGCATTGTTATTGATCTTGGGGGTGTTGTGGGGACTGGGTGATTTAATCTTTGATGCTTCACGTGTCGCCGTGGATAGGCAATGGTTGAATGGTGATATGGTGGTGACGGCAGATGTGGAGAAGTTTGAGCAGTTACCGACTGGCCGACGTTACCTGTTGCAGCATATCCGATCTGATAATGATCTGCTTTTACCTGGCAAAGCACTGCTTTATCAATACAGAAATCGAAAGCATACGAGCGAAATTTCAATACAGGCTGGTCAGCGAATCAGTGCCCGGGTGCGTTGGCGTGAGCCGCAGAATTACCGTAATCCGGGCGCCTTTGATTATCGTGCGTGGTGTTTTGACCGGCAGATCGCTCTGATTGGCTCTGTGCGTGGTAGCCCGGAAATCATTATCTCAAATGTGCCATGGTTAGAAATGCAGCGACAAAAGGTGCGTAGGATTATCTCTAATGTGGCAGCAGGCCATGATAATGGTGTGTTATCTGCGTTGCTGTTGGGTGAGCGCGCACAACTCTCAAAGTCGGTAAGTCGTCTTTTCTCAGCCAGTGGTACTGCGCATCTGTTGGCGATCTCTGGTATGCATATCGGTATGGCTGCGGCATGGGCATTTGCATTGGTGTGGTTTGTGTTGACCCGGCGGGAATCGTGGATTGTGCGTTTTCCTGTACGAAAGATTGCCTTGTTCAGTGCTTTTCTGGCGGCAGCTGCTTATGCAAGCATGGCGGCTTGGCCGTTGCCCGCTATTCGGGCTACGGTGATGTTGGCTGCAGCAGCACTGGCCTGGCATCTGTCTTCGCGTAGTGAACCGATGAATACGCTGTTGGCAGCACTGACTTTGATATTGTTGTTTGACCCCTCTGCCATTGCATCGCTCTCGTTGTGGTTATCCTTTATAGCGACAGCAGCGCTGCTTCTATGGGCTCTAAAACTGGATCGGAAAGAAGAACTTACTTGGTATCAACGCTTGTCTGGAGGGATGCGTTCACTGTTATGGATATCATTGCTGGCGACATTGGCAACCCTACCCCTGATTATCACTACCTTTGGTCGTATTCCGGTCTATTCTATACCGGCTAATATGCTCATGGTGCCGCTGTATGCACTGTTTGTGATGCCAGCGGGGTTGTTGGGAGAGTTGTGTGCGCTATTCGGGCTTGATGTTTGGGCCTTGGGGTTGATGCAGTTTGCATCGATGGCGGTGAATCAGGGTTTGAAGCTGTTATCACTGTTGGCATCACTGCCTGCCGGAGAGCTGTGGGCTGTGGCTCCATCTATGCTTCTGAACGCATTGTATGGCGCAGGGATGTTGCTGACTGGTTACCTGTTGTGGTCTGAAAAGAAAATGAGAGCCGCGAGTGTGGCTGCTGTCGTACTTACTATATATGTAGCAGGTGTATTGTTTGAATCAGAGGTGAAGCAGCCGCAATGGATTGTTTGGGATGTGGGGCAGGGTGCTGCTTCGACACTATTATTGCCGGGAAACAGCGTGATTGTTGTGGATGTACCGGGACACAGTGGTAGTAAATTTAATGGTGGCACAAGCGTGGCGGCTGGCTTGCGGTATTTAGGCTTGTCACATATTGATGTGTTGGTGTTGAGTCATGCGCAGTCTGATCACCTTGGCGGGGCGCTATCGTTAATGCGGCAAGTCAATAGTGTGGGGGATGTGTGGTTGCCGGATGTTGCCGATGCTCACGCTGATAAAAGGGTTAAGGCGATTGAGAAATATGCAGCAGAAAAACATATTCCAATACACTGGAAAGGGCGTGGGGATGAACGGTTTGTAGTAAATTCTGATTATCGACTGTCGCTGAAGGTGCTTTGGCCTCCGCGTGCATTGTCGTTGCGTAATGCGAATAACACATCATTGGTCTTACTGGCTGGTGTAGATGATCAAAAGGCGGAAGAAAAGATCAACATTCTTTGGCCGGGCGACATAGAATTTGCGGCAGAAAGTTCGCTTGTGAAAACTGGACTGGAAATGGTAGATGCTATGCTGATACCACATCATGGCAGTCGCAGCTCCAGCCATCAGGCATTTGTGCATGCATTGCAGCCTGATTTGGCGGTGGCACAGACAGGTTTTGCTAACCGTTATGGTTTTCCTGCCAAAGCAGTGGTACAGCGTTATCTTGACCGTGGTGCCGAAGTGAAAAACACAGCGGACGGGGCAGTTATGATACGTTGGACAGGAGCAAAAGAGGGGGATGTTTTGCAGCAATGGCCAATAAATGCCGGTCATCGCCGTGACATGGCACGATCATGGTGGCAGCCATGGTCGGTAGGGCAATCGCATTAATATATAAGGCTTTACTCTGCGAAACTTGGCGTACTCTGCGGTAAATGGTTTTAATATTTTATTGCAATTGCCCTATCATGGTCGGTGTTGATGATGACTTTTGCCGTGGGCTATTCATAATTGCCGCGCGCGAATGCAGAGTTTGATCTGTGGATGTGGTTGCATTTGTGAAATAGAAACGTTTAAAGTGAATTCATTTGAATAAATCAGTGCATAACTATTTGAATGAAGCGCAATCGACGGGCGAGTGATCGGTCGTTATGGAGGTGTCAGTGTTAGAGTTTATCCAGCAGGGCGGCATTGTGATGTATATTTTATTGGCGGCATCGGTGTTATCGCTCACGATTATTTTTGAACGTGCATGGAGTTTACGTCGATCGGTAGTGATTCCGTTGGCAGAAGTAAAATTTGTTGAGAAGGCTGTACGTGAAGGTGATGTGAAAAAAGCCATGCAATCGTGTCAGTCCAATAATACGGCCATGAGTCGTGTGTTGTGGGTAGCGCTGTCCAATCGTGGAGTGCGCCGTTCGGTGATGAAAGAGATCCTTGAAGAGACCGGGCGTCAGGAAGTGGCTCATATGGATCGTTTTATTGGTGTGTTGGGTTTGATTGCTGCGATTGCTCCGTTATTAGGCTTGCTGGGCACGGTGATTGGTATGATCGAAGTGTTTCAGCAGATCTCACTGGTGGGTGTTGGTAAAGCCGATGTGCTGGCAGGTGGTATTTCAAAAGCTCTGAATACCACGGCGTTCGGGCTCTCTGTGGCTATTCCGTCGTTGGTGGCGTACCGTTTTTTTGAATCACGGGTGGATAGTTTTGTGCTGGAGATCGAACAGCACGCGATGCGTTTCGTTGAGTTGTTGAAAGTGGAACGTGCATGATTCTGCGCCCTAAAAAACGTATCGATTA
>JAUZQJ010000163.1 GCA_030951045.1 Mariprofundus sp. | reverse complement strand
CTCTCGTCGCAACCACGGTCGAAGGGGAGCTGAAAATATTGGCAAACCACGCACCTGTGCTGGCGATTCTACGGCCAGGCATTTTGCGTATTGATTGCCTTCCAGGTTGCCAATGTCCAGAAGTGAAGCGTGATGAAATGTATGTTCAAGGAGGATTTCTGGAGGTTCAGCCGGATGCCGTGACAGTCCTCGCCGATAGCATTGAGCGCTCCGAAGACATTGACGCACACAGGGCTGAGCAGGCCGTTCAACAAGCACGCGAGCAGTTTCGGGCCTCGCCATCAGAACATGCGGATAAAGCATTGATCGATCTGGACGTAGCCATTGCTCGTTTGAGCGTTGTCAAAAGAATATTTTGGAAAAAATACTGATGCAGCAGACTAATACGCAACCACTCGACGCAAGTGGGCAGGGATACCATCAGCTCACCCGCTGGCTGCATGCTGGACTTGTGCTGGGCGTGATTTTTCAACTGGTCTGTGCTGCATTGATTGTGTTGGCCAATCTGCTGTGGGCTATTATACCGAGAGGCAATCCCCGCAAACGTCAGTTTGCAGTGCTGTTTTCCGCTCTGCACTGGTCAGAAGCCATCTCAATTGCAAAGCGGTTGCCTGTGGTGCTGGCAGGCAAAAGTCCGTTGCCCGTGCCGGGAAATTCATTGCCCCTTATTGTTGAGATGTTTGGCATGTTAACAATGACTGCAATGGCGATTAGCGGTTCTATCGTCTGGAACATGTGGGCTGGACCCGGCAGCAACGTTTCCGAGCAGGCGGAATTTTGGGTGGAAATGCATGCGGCGATTGCCGTCTTGCTGCTATTATATCTGGCCGGTCATGTTTCAATGGCCTTAATGCATCTGCGAGCAGGCGATCCTGTTTTTGCCCGTATCCTTCCACGCCTGAATGGAAAAACATGATGATCGCCTCTGCACTAGCAAGACTGTTTCTTGAGAATTTTTCCGATTTCCTTGCCTGCTGCAATGGTAATGAAGCGTAACTATGAAGAACTAGGAGAAAGGCAATGAATATTGATCCGGTATGTGGAATGGAAGTCAAAGCAGATTCACCTCATCAGGCGAAATATGATGGACACGACTGGCACTTCTGCAGTAGCCGTTGCCAGCATAAATTTGAGGCTGTACCGGATCAGTACACCATTGATCCGGTATGCGGCATGCATGTGAAACCGGAATCTCCACATCGAGCCAAATATAGAGATGATAGTTACCGTTTTTGCAGTGCGAAGTGTAAAGGTAAATTTTCAGTAGATCCGGGCGCATATACAGCCAGGAAGCAAGCGTGTGATAAACATCATCATGCCCACAACACAGAGGTCGCTGACAACCCTGATGCCACATACTTTTGCCCGATGTGTCCGGATCAGGAGCAGCAGGGGCCGGGTACTTGTAAGGTCTGTGGCATGGCTTTGGAGCCGATGGCTGCGCCGACACTGCATGAAAAAACAGAATACGTCTGTCCCATGCACCCTGAAGTCGTTAGTGATGTGCCGGGCTTATGTCCCAAGTGTGGTATGGCGCTGGAGTCGCGCACCGTAACTGCTGAAGAAGATCATGCCGAACTGGATGATATGACGCGCCGTTTCAAGCTTGCTGCAGTATTGGCTGTTCCGGTGTTTTTTTTGGCGATGATCGCTGATTTGGCACCATCATGGCTGCCGGCCGGTTTAGGAATGGGCACAGTGCAATGGATTGAATTTAGTTTGGCTACGCCTGTCGTGCTATGGGGTGGCTGGCCGTTTTTCGAACGTTTTGCTCTCTCTCTGAAAACATGGAACCTGAACATGTTCACACTGGTTGGTCTGGGTGTCGGGGTGGCATGGATTTACAGTGTTGTTGCATTGCTCTTTCCCGATCTGTTCCCTCCTTTGATGCAGATGGAAGGTGGGCTCGTTGATGTCTATTTTGAAGCTGCGGCAGTGATTACAGCGCTGGTTTTGTTGGGACAGGTGCTTGAGCTACGCGCCCGTTCCCGTACCAATGAAGCAATCAAATTATTGCTCGGCATGGCACCGAAAACAGCGCGGCTGGTCAAAGCCGATGGTGAGGAAGTGGATGTGCCGATGGAAGACGTGCAGGTAGGTGACACGTTGCGCATTCGTCCGGGTGAAAAAGTGCCGGTTGATGGCATTGTTACCGAAGGTGAAAGCCTGGTGGATGAATCCATGGTGACCGGTGAGCCTGTTCCGGTTGAGAAATTTATTGGTGAAAAGCTGATCGGTGCAACAGTCAATGCCAATGGATCACTGCTGATGCAGGCCAAAAAAGTGGGTGCGGATACCTTGTTGTCACAGATCGTGAATATGGTGGCTGATGCCCAGCGTTCGCGCGCACCAATTCAAAAAATGGCTGATACGGTGGCAGGCTTCTTTGTCCCTGTGGTGATTGGCATTGCTGCACTGGCTTTTACTGTCTGGTTTTTTGTTGGTCCGGAGCCTCGTTTGGCACATGCGATGATTAATGCCGTTGCCGTGTTGATTATCGCTTGTCCGTGTGCCTTGGGTTTGGCGACACCGATTTCGATCATGGTGGGCACAGGTCGCGGGGCGACAGCAGGCGTGCTGATCAAAAACGCCGAAGCGTTGGAAATAATGGAAAAGGTCAATACGGTCGTGGTGGATAAAACGGGTACGTTGACCGAAGGCAAGCCAAGCCTTAGTACGGTACTGGCCACAGCCGATATTGCTGAAGATGAGGTGTTGATGCTGGCCGCAAGTCTGGAGCGAGCCAGTGAACACCCCTTGGCAGCGGCGATTGTCGCGGGAGCCGAGCTACGCCAATTGAAATTGCAACGTGTTGAAGATTTCACAGCAGTGACAGGCAAAGGTGTGCAGGCGAACATAGGTGGCAGGAGCGTGTTGCTGGGCAATGCCAGACTGATGCAGGATTATGAGGTTGATATCCAGGCCGTATCATCCGATGTCGAAACACATCAATTATCCGGGGAAACGGTGATGTATTTGGCTGCGGATCATCAGTTAATTGGCTTGATCGGCGTATCGGATCCGATCAAGGCTTCGACACCGGATGCCATCAAAGAGCTGCGTGATGAAGGCATTGAAGTGGTGATGCTTACCGGCGACAATCATAATACGGCTGCAGCGGTGGCGAAGAAACTCGGCATAGAACGCTTTGAAGCCGATGTGTTGCCGGATCAAAAGGCCGCCGTGATTAAATCGCTTCAAGCCGAAGGTAAAACCGTGGCGATGGCTGGCGATGGCATCAATGATGCGCCCGCTTTGGCGCAAGCCCATGTCGGTATTGCCATGGGAACAGGTACGGATGTGGCTATGGAATCAGCCGGTGTCACACTGATTAAAGGTGATTTGACCGGTATTGTGCGGGCGCGCCGTTTATCACGCGCCACCATGAAAAACATCCGCCAGAATCTGTTTTTCGCATTCATCTATAATTCAGCCGGTGTGCCGATTGCAGCCGGTGCACTGTATCCGGTATTTGGCCTGTTGCTCTCGCCGGTGATTGCCGCAGCAGCGATGAGTTTTAGCTCCGTTTCCGTGATCACCAACGCGCTGCGGTTACGTAATACGAAGCTGTAGTGCAAAAAGAATAACAGGAGTAGTAAATGATTGAAGTCACATGGGCAGGAGCCCTGCTTGCCGGTTTGTTATCGTTTTTATCACCGTGCGTATTGCCGTTGGTGCCGGCTTATTTGTCGTATATTTCCGGCGTATCGGTGGATGAATTGCGTCAACATGATGAGGCATCGGCCGGAGTGCGGCGGAGGGCATTGATGCAGTCGTTGTGGTTTGTGTCGGGTTTTAGTCTGGTGTTTATTGCGCTCGGTGCGTCCGCGACATTGCTGGGACAATGGATGCTCAGTCATATGGATATATTGGGGAAAGTTGCCGGTGGTATTATTGTGGTGTTTGGTTTGCATTACACCGGACTGATTCGGATTCAATTATTGATGATGGATGCGCGCTTTGATGCTGGTGGCGTTAATTCCAACAAGGGGATCGGAGCGTTGATTTTAGGCTCCGCTTTCGCCTTTGGCTGGACACCTTGCATTGGCCCGATCCTCGGAGCGATTCTTGCAGTGGCTGGCAGTCAGGCCGATATGCTAAATGGAATTTTTCTCTTGCTGGCCTATTCGCTGGGTTTGGCGATTCCTTTTTTATTGGCAGCTCTGGCGACAGATTCATTTTTGCGTTGGTCGCAAGGTTTTAAACGGCATCTGGCTATGATTGAAAAAATATCGGGTGTGTTATTGATTGTTGTAGGTCTATTGATTTTCTTTGGTAGTTTCAGTGTGATCTCGGCGTGGTTGATTGATTGGTTTCCAGCTTTGGCTGATATCGAAGGTGCTTTTTCAGATTTAGCACCATAAGTCCGACAGATTCCTAGCTTAGAGAGGTGTCACGATGTTTACTGTATATGGCCCGGGTGCAACTGATCCTATTCCTTTGGAGAGGCTGTTTGTACGTCCTGCGGTAACGAAACCGGCTGCGATTTCTGCCATGCAAGGGATTAAAGCTAAAACAAACGCCAATGTTCATTCAGGAAGCGAATCTCACTCCGCAGCAGGGCTGCAACAGTATCACAGTGCAGAAACGATAAGAGAAAAAAATCCATCCCTTAAAGCTGTGCAAATTATGACTACTTCCGTAGTTTATGTGTTGTCGAGTGCGAGCGTAGCTGTGGCGCTGAAAGAGTTAGAGTCAAGTCAGTTTCGGCACATTCCCGTGCTTTCGGATGAATATCAGCTTGTTGGTATGATTTCTGACAGGGATATTGTGCGTTGCATGTGTGGTTCGGGCAATGTGTGTGTGCACTGCGCCAAGGACAAACAAGAGATAAGGATTGAGACGATCATGAAGGGCAATGTGCTTAGTGCATCTGTGGACACGGATGCACGTTATATCGCCAGGCTTTTTGTAGAACAACGTATCGGAGCCATGCCTATCACGGATGAGGGTCAATTGGTTGGTATGATTACGCGAAGTGATATTCTCAAGGCTGTAATGGTTCACTTTGATTTGAACCTTTGGTCATGAACATGCATCCACAGTAACCAGCTTGAGATAAAGCAAGATTGATGGAATGGTAGGTTCCCGATCATTATCTTGGTGGTGCTGTTGTTTCCAAAGCTTAGGCCCTGTCATTTCTGGTAGCGGTTGATTTTTATATGAAATGTAGAAGCATCAGCGCCAGTCTGAATAGTTTTTTATACGATTAGCTTTTTGAAGCTGTCGGTTTGATGAAGGAGTGATCAATGAATGCGATAAAAGTAGGCCTTGCCGCCGTCTTGATGATTAGTGTTGGATTGTTTGTAGCCAAGATCAATGAGGGTGATGCAACCGAAGTCGTGATGCATAAGTCAGCAAACTGTGAATGTTGCTCGAAATGGGGCGCTCATATGAAGGACAATGGCTTTACAGTCGTTGAAAAGACACATGACAATATGAGCGAGATTAAAAGGACGCTTGGTATGCCTGAGAAATTGGCGTCGTGTCACACCGGTGTGATTGGTGGTTATTTGATTGAAGGGCATGTGCCTGCTGCTGATGTACAACGTTTGTTAAAAGAGCGGCCTGATATCATTGGTCTGACTGCACCGGGTATGCCGATGAATTCACCGGGTATGCAGAAGAAAGGTCAGGAACCCAAGGGTTATGATGTGCTGGCGTTGAATAAAGACGGCACAACATCTATTTACGCTCATTATTGATCGTATGTTAGGGCTTAAGCTCTAATCATGAACGAACAGCCAGTCATTCGTCTGTCGGTTAGCGATATGCGTTGTGCCGGCTGTATCAGTAAAGTCGAAGCGGCTATTGATAGTGTTGATGGGGTGGCACAGGCCAGTGTCAGCCTTGCCGATCACACAGCCATTATTTTCGTCCATGCCGATCACGCAGCCCGAATGCATGAGTTGGGCGATGCTGTGATTGCAGCCATCGCCAATACGGGAAGGGAAGCAACAAGCCTGTCTTTATCTGATGATGTGAATACCCTGCCCGTGACCTCAGCTGAGCAGAATGGACAGAGCAAGAAACGGCTCCTGCAAGTCATTGTCGCAGGCATTGCTGGTTTTGGACTGATGGCCGCCAATATGGCAGGGCTGTTGCCTGCCATTAGCGCAGATCATACCGTTTTCTGGATCGGCATCGCACTGATCACGGCTATGATTATGCTGGCCACGGGTTTTGATTATTACAGAGGTATGCTGCGTGGTTTTAAATATCGCAGCGGTAGTATGGATACACTCATTGGCCTGGGTACGGTCTCTGCATGGTGTTATTCGACTGTACTGGTGATCAATCCTGATCTGATTGTTGAAGCCGCCCGCCACACCTATTTTGAAGCTGCTCTGATTATTCTGGCTCTGATCAATCTGGGCCAATGGTTAGAGGCGCGAGCCAAAGGTAAAACTGGAGAGGCGATTCGCCTGCTCTGTGGTCTGCAAGCCAGAGATGCTCGTCTGGTTCGTGATGCTGGTGATGCGACAGTCGAGATTGATATCCCCATTTCACAGGTACAGGTAGGGGATATTCTACGTGTTCGACCGGGTGAAAAAGTGCCAGTCGATGGGCGGGTGAGAGAAGGTCAAAGCTCACTGGATGAAGCCATTATTTCCGGTGAATCGATGCCGGTGCTCAAAATTCCGGGTGATACCGTGATTGGTGGCACCATCAATGCAACAGGTTCGTTGTTGATTGAGGCCGAGCAGGTTGGCCACGATACGGTGCTGGCCCATATTATTGATACAGTGCGCATCGCTCAGGCCAGTAAACCAGCCATTGCCAAATTGGCTGATCGTGTGGCCAGCATCTTTGTCACTGCGATTATATCTATTGCTCTGCTGACCTTTGTCATCTGGTGGTTCTTCGGCCCTGAACCATCATCCGTTTACGCTTTTACCACTATGATGAGCGTGTTGTTAATCGCCTGCCCCTGTGCGCTGGGGTTGGCGACACCGATCTCTATTATGGTGGGTACAGGTCGCGGTGCGACAGCAGGCATCTTAATCAAAAATGCCGAAGTGCTGGAGGTGCTGGAAAAGGTTACTACGGTGGTCGTGGATAAAACGGGTACCCTGACTGAAGGAAAACCGAGCCTGAGCACGCTTCAATCTGTTGGAGCGATGGCTGAAGGTGATTTGTTATCGCTGGCTGCAAGTCTGGAGCAGGGTAGTGAACATCCGTTAGCTGCGGCTTTGCTGCAAGCCGCCAAAGAGCGCGACGTTTCTTTGCAGAGCGTGGACGATTTTGCTGCAATCCCCGGCAAAGGTGTTCAAGGATTGGTGAATCAACAAGCACTCTTACTTGGAAATGCAACACTGATGACCGATGCAGGCATTAAGATCAGCGAGCATGCAGCACTGGTTGAACAGCATCAGCAGGCTGGTGAAACCGTCATTTACCTTGCAGTGAATGGAGTACTGGCCGGTTTGATCGGTGTATCTGACCCGATCAAGACTACTACACCGAAAGCCATCACAGCTTTGCATGATGAAGGCATTGAAGTGGTGATGCTGACCGGTGATAACCATCATACCGCCCAAGCTGTTGCGACCAAACTAGGCATCAAACATTTTGAAGCCGAAGTATTGCCAGAGCAAAAGGCAGCAGTCATCAAACAACTACAGGATGAGGGCAATATCGTTGCTATGGCAGGTGACGGTATCAACGATGCACCTGCGTTGGCGCAAGCCCATGTGGGCATTGCCATGGGGACAGGCACTGATGTAGCGATGGAGTCGGCTGGACTCACTCTGATCAAAGGTGATTTGAATGGTATTGTGCGGGCGCGCCGTTTGTCCCGAGCCACCATGAAAAATATTCGCCAGAACCTGTTCTTCGCCTTAGTCTA
This sequence comes from Mariprofundus sp., assembly GCA_030951045.1. Taxonomy (GTDB): domain Bacteria; phylum Pseudomonadota; class Zetaproteobacteria; order Mariprofundales; family Mariprofundaceae; genus Mariprofundus. The sequence goes on along the minus strand of JAUZQJ010000163.1, from coordinate 12,708 downwards.
TAATTCCGCAGGAGTACCCATTGCGGCAGGGATTCTCTATCCCTTCTTTGGCTTACTATTGTCACCCGTCATCGCAGCCGCAGCCATGAGTTGCAGCTCGGTATCAGTAATCACCAATGCCCTGAGGTTACGTTCGACCAAGTTGTAGTGGTTGTCAGGACCCTCATTCCTATAGCAAGAATAAGCTAACACGATAATAAAACACTGATATTTTTGATATGCGGTCAAAACAGGACAATTAAACATTAAATTGATACCGCATTTAGGTAGCCGCTAAATGGCGCTAACTTACTGCCTCTCTTAAGTCGTCGAGTGGAAGTAGTAAATGCAAGGAGTCGGTAGGAGAGATTTGCATGCCGAACTGTTGATACCAATGTTTGGCCTGCTTATCTTTGGCATGAACGAGAAATGCCCGACAACCGGCAATATCGGCGACCATTAGGGTTCGCAGCATGGCATCTTTGAGCAGCGCTTTGCCTATTCCTTGCCCTTGGTATTGTTGACCAACAGCTAGACGGGCCAGCAGAATGCAAGGAATAGGGTAGCGGGGCTGGCCGGCGGTGATGTTGGCGGGTACATGCTTATGGCTGACCGAGGAGAGCGTGATGGTGTAAAACCCTGCCACATGGCCAGCACTACTGGTTACGTAGGTGGTTGAATTGCCGGATAGCTGATTGATGAAGGCATGTGATTTCAGAAACCGATTCAGATCATAGTTGCCGCAATCGAATGCCGCGACATTACTCTGATCCGAAAGCTTTTCCGGTACAGAAAAACTCACTGAAAAAGAGTTTTTTCGTTCATTAGCTTTTTCAGCTTAGCATTCGACTGAACAGGACGTTCCAGTACAGCTTCAAATGCGGCCATCTGTTGATCATCGAGTAGAAATAATCTGCGATCAGCCATCACTTCCACTGCTTCATGGCGGGCACAATCAACAACAAATTCACTGAGCTTTTTACCCATCGCATCAGCCGCTTGTTGCAGCATGCTCTTGATGTCCTTCGACATGCGTAACTCTAATCGAGCATCTCTGGTTTGACTTACAGCCATATTGTCACCTCCGATATGATCGAAAGGTAGCATAATTATTTTTACTCGTACAATAGACGGGATTCCCAATAAGGGCTCGATAATGATAATGATTATCATTGACATGCATTAGTGATAATCATTATCATTCGGCTATGAGGTATAAGATGAATATGAATAATATATATGGCAGAAATATTAAAGGGGCCTTTCTGTTGATGGGTTTGCTGGGAAGCTTCGCATTGCCCTGTTCTGTTAGCGCTGCCAATTATGAGATTGTCATTGAAAATCACCGCTTTATTCCGAGTGAGTTGGAAATCAGTGCCGATGAGAAGCATCGCCTGATAGTCATTAATAAAGACGCCACCCCTGAAGAATTTGAAAGTTATGAGCTTAATCGTGAAAAAATTGTGGCGGGGAATTCGCGTATCACTGTGTTTCTCTCTCCACTGGATGCTGGCACCTACCCCTTCTTTGGTGAATTCAATGCAGAGACGGCCCAGGGCCGCCTGATTGTGAAGTAGGAGGCTGTGTTATGTTATCCACTCTGATTATTGTATTTCGTGAAGTGCTGGAGGCGATGCTGGTGGTTGGTATTGCGACCGCTGCAGCGCGCGAAGTGAATATTGGCGCACGCTGGATTTATGGCGGTCTTCTAGCAGGTCTATTTACTGCAATGATCGTGGCTTTGGGTGCTGAGTTTATCGCTGCATCGATGCAGGGCATGGGACAGGAATATTTCAATGCTACGGTTCTACTGACTGCGGCACTGTTGATGAGCTGGACTGCGATCTGGATGGGTAAACATGGCCGGGAAATATCGACACGCATTCGTCAGGTCTGTAAAGCTGATGAGGTCGATAGTTCTAGCGCATGGATATTGGCAACGGTGGTTGCACTGGCGGTAGCCAGAGAAGGCGCTGAAGTGGTGCTATTTCTGCATGGTGTGGCTGCAACAGGCGGCGCAGGAAGCGTTGCTATGTTAAGTGGAGCAGGTATTGGCATTGTGCTCGGCGTGCTGGTGGCGGTGGTGCTCTACCGCAGCCTGATCAAGCTGCCGATCAGGCATGTGTTTTCCGTAGTCACGTTTTTGATTGTGTTGCTAGCTGCAGGCATGGCCTCGCAAGGTGTATCTTATCTGGTCATGATTGATGAGCTACCTGCTTTGGGGCAAACGATATGGAATACATCGGCTGTGATTTCTGAGCGTAGTGCTCTAGGACAGGTGTTGCATGCCTTGATGGGTTATGATGATCGGCCTAGTGGCATGCAGTTGCTGGCATTTGTGATGACCTTCTCTTTGACATGGATGGCGGTGCGGTGGCAGAAGTCAGCGCCGAAAAAAGCACCGCAAAAGGCGGTTGTTACAGCAGCGGTGATGCTCTTGCTTTGCAGTGTGTCTATATTGCCATCAGATGCAGAAGCGAAGAAAGTGTATTCGCCGATTGTTGAACAGGGTGAAGTCGAATTTGAGTATTCACTGGATTATGATATCGATGCTGATCCGGCCAAGAATACGAATGCGCGTCATCAGTTTGAAATGGAGTTTGGCGTCACTGACCGTTGGATGACAGCCATTTATGGCGATTTCAGAAAGCGACCGGGCCAGGCTTTTGCATATCAGGGCTTAAAATGGGAAAATATATATCAGCTGTTTGAGCAGGGGGAGCGGTATCTGGATGCTGGGTTGTATTTTGAATATATCATTCCTCAGCGTTCATTAAATAAACCAGATGCCTTTGAATTTAAATTGCTGTTGGAAAAAGAGAGTGGTCGCCTCAGTAATACATTCAATCTGATTTTAAAAAAGGAGCTGGGAGCGAAGGCTGTGAAGAATACGACCATAGCTTACAGCTGGAAGAGCAACTGGCGCTGGAAGCGTTATCTTGAACCGGGTATAGAAATGTACGCCGCACTGGGTGAACTTGGTAATACAAGCCCCTTATCCAGGCAAACACATCAAGTCGGCCCGGTGTTAACGGGTAAATTCCACAACGGGATAAATTATGAAGTAGGCTATCTGTTTGGTCTAACGACAGCCTCAGCGCAAGGATCAGTGAAGTGTATTCTGGGGTATGAGTTTTAAGAGGTCGTTGCTGCTAAATACTATCTAATCAAGTAAATCGATAACCGGCAGGAATAACCGTGATGCCGGACTCGGTTACGGTAAACCGAGAGGAATCACGCTGTCTGTCAAAGCCGATCTGTTCACCGGCTGGAATTTTTACATGTTTGTCCACAATGCAGCGGCGCAGTTTGACCCCTTCAGCAATATGCACATCACTAAAAATAATTGAGCTTTCAATGATCGCACCGGCCTCTACCTGTACCTCGGCAGCCAGAATAGAATCCTTGATGGTAGCGCCGATGATCAAAGATCCACTGCACATGATGACATTGTTCAGCTGCTCATTGATGCCTGTATCTGAAGGGCCTGTACGAGAAGGTGGATGTTGAGCATTATAGGTGCGGATAGGCCAGTCGCTCTGATAGAGGTTGAGCGGGGGATTGGTTTTTAGCAAATCCATATTGGCTTCAAAATAAGCATCCAGAGTGCCGACATCGCGCCAGTAGTTATCAGACGATACGCGGCCAATGACGTTATCAAAGAGGTAGGCATTCACACGACCGTGTTCAATCCATGCCGGAATAATGTCATGACCGAAGTCATGTCTTGAATCTGTTATATCCCGATCTGCCTCCAGTCGTGTAATGAGTTTTTTCTTGTTAAAGATATAAATACCCATGGAAATTAAGGATTGACCTGGATCGTCAGGAGCTGAAACGGGCTGTTCAGGTTTTTCGGTAAAAGCTGTGATATTCATCTTTTCATCAATATCAACTACACCGAATTCAGAGGCCTGCTGACGTGGAACTTTCTTGCAGGCAATACTTACTTCGGCGCTCTGTTCTATGTGATGCTTGAGCATGGCCGCATAATCCATGCGGTAGATATGATCACCGGACAGAATAATGATGTATTTGGCGCTGTTCCAACGCAGCAGATCGATGTTTTGATAGACAGCATCGGCAGTCCCTTCATACCAGTGATTACCATGTTTCATTTGAGCTGGAATGGCGGTAATAAATTCACCCATTTCAGGGGTTAAAATATTCCATCCATTGCGCAAATGTTTATGCATGGAGTGGGATCGATACTGGGTTAATACCAGAATACGGCGGATATCTGAATGCAAACAGTTGGAGAGCGTGAAATCGATGATGCGGTATTTACCGCCAAAGTGAACTGCCGGCTTGGCTCTGTGCTGGGTTAATGGCGCCAGCCTTGAGCCCGTGCCACCGGCGAGCACGATGGCCATGGTGTTTTTCATGATACTGCCAGCAAGCATGCATGCACCTCCTTATTGAATACGTGAGGTGACTATAGTCGCTGCATTTTATAAATACTACGCGTTATCGATTGCTCTGATGATCAATCTCTCTGGTCGTCAATCTGTCTTGTCATCAATACGGCATCTTCGCAAAAGCCTGATGCATCGGGAGCATAATAATTCTTGCGATAACCGACTTCTTCAAAGCCGAGCCGTGCATAACATGCTCTGGCAGCATCATTGGAGAGGCGCACCTCCAACATCATGCTGGTAACCTCTGGATGAGAGGCCACAAAACTATTTGTCATACGGCTGGCTAAGCCTTGTCTGCGGTAATCAGATGATACTGCGATTTGCATGATTTCCACTTGATCTAACACGTTCAGGCTAAGCAGATAAGCGATAATACAGCCCTGTGATTCACAGAGCTGCAGATCATAACCGGATTCGATAGCTGAATAGATCGATGTTCTTGACCAGCACTCTGAAAACACTTCTCTGTTAAGCTGATAAACAGCTTCAACATCCTCGCTATTGCCTGCGCGAAGGGTGATGTGTTCATTCATACCAGACAATTAATCTTCGATCTGTTCTTTCCAGCCACAACCTTCGGTAGCACAGACATGTTGTTTGCCGTGGCGCTTGGTCTCTTTGCGGGTGATGAATGGCGCTTTGCATTCCGGACATGGTTTAGGAATAGGTTCATTCCACAGGGCATTTTTACATTTTGGATAGCATGAGCAGGAATAAAATATTTTTCCGCGTTTTGATTTCTTTTCCAAAAATGTGCCTTTATTGCATTGTGGGCATGGCACTTCGGTATCTTTAGGCTTTTCCAAAGGCTGAATGTTTTTACATTCAGGATATGCCGAGCAGCCGAGGAATTTACCGTATCGGCCTGCTTTAATCACCATGCCTGAACCACATTTTTCACATTTCTGGTCAGTCATTTCCGGCTCGCTTTGCTCGCCCTCTTTACCCGGCAGCGGTCGTGCCTGCTTGCATTCAGGATAACCGGTACAGGCCAGGAATTTACCATAACGGCCAAGCTTGATCGCCATAGGCTTGCCGCATTCAGTACACTTCTCTTCGGTGGCTTCTGATGGTCGGTCGGCATCAGCAGCCAGATCAACAGCGATTTTGAACGGAGCCCAGAACTCACGCAACACCGGTTTCCAGCCACTATCGCCATTGGCGACCGCATCGAGCTTATCTTCAATGGAAGCTGTAAATGTAGGATCTACGATGGCGCCAAAAGATGAGACCAGGAATTTGTTTACCCACTCACCAGTATCGGTTGGCACAAAGCGTTTCTTTTCCATTTCTACATATTCACGTACACGCAACACATTCAAAATGGAGGCGTAAGTGGATGGGCGGCCAATACCATTGGCTTCAAGCTCTTTGACCAAGGTGGCTTCAGAAAAACGCGGTTTAGGTTCGGTAAAATGCTGCTTGGCGTTGGCTTCTTTAATGGTGATGGCATCACCTATGGCCAGAACAGGCAGGAGACGATCATTATCATCTTTTCCGGGTTCATCGGTGCCTTCGATATAGAGCTTGCGGAAGCCAGGGAATGCCAGTGTAGAACCGGTTGCTCTGAGTGTTAAATCATTTGAAGAGATATCGGCACGTACCTGATCAAGTACCGCCGGCGACATTTGAGAGGCCAGAGCACGTTTCCAGATCAGAGTATATAGTTTTAACGCATCGGCATTGAGCTGATTTTTCATGGCATCAGGAGTGCGTAAAATGGAAGAGGGGCGAATCGCTTCATGCGCTTCCTGAGCATTTTTACTCTTGGTTTTGAACTTGCGCGGTTTGTCCGGCATATATTCAGCACCATATTCGCTGCTGATATGTGCGCGCATTTCAGTCACAGCATCTTCAGACAGATTCACCGAATCGGTACGCATATAGGTGATCAAGCCGACCAGCTCGCCGTCAACGTCAATCCCTTCATCCAACTTTTGCGCAACCTGCATGGTGGCTCTGGCAGTGAAGCCCAGCTTGCGGGATGCATCCATTTGCAGGGTAGTCGTGATGAACGGAGGCGAGGGCTGTTGTCTGGCCTGTTTCTTCTGCACATCGCTGACTTCAAACGTGCCCTTTTCAACACGGCGTGCCATGACTTTGGCGGTAACACCATCAGAGATTGAAAACTTAGTCAGCGCTTTGCCATCAACGGCTTGCAGTTGAGCCTGAAAGGCTGCGTTGTTGACGCTGCATTCATTATCAATCGTCCAGAACTCTTTTGGTTTGAACGCTTTGATGAGCTCTTCGCGTTCACAAATCAGTCGTAGCGCAACCGATTGTACCCGGCCAGCGGACAGACCACTGCGAATTTTGCGCCACAATAACGGTGATAGTGTAAAACCAACCAGGTAATCAAGCGCACTGCGTGCCTGCTGTGCATCGACCATTTTCATATCTATTTCGGTAGGATTTTCTACCGCAGTAGTAATGGCTTTTTTGGTGATTTCGTTAAAGGTAATGCGTTGAATCTGTTTATCTTTTAAAGAACCGCGTTCGCGCAAGACTTCAGCTACATGCCAGGCAATAGCTTCACCCTCGCGATCCAAATCGCTTGCGAGAATCAGGGTGTCAGCCCGTTTCATCGCTTTATCTATGGCATCAAGGCGTTTCTTTTTGTCATCAATAATCTGGTATTTGATAGCGAAATCATTTTCCGGATCAACCGATCCGTCTTTCTTTGGGAAAGCACGCACATGACCGTAGGAGGCTAAGACTTTATAACCTTTACCCAGATATTTTTCGATGGTTTTGGCTTTGGCTGGTGATTCCACTACAACAACTGCGCTCATGTATACCGTTACTCCACAGGTGAAATTCACCTCTATCTTGATACGTGACCGATACTATTTTGAGATCGTGCAGGTTAATATATATCGGCTACCCGGCAGGCGTTCTATCACACCCTGCAACTCAAGGCGCAGCAAGATGGGGGAAAGCTCAGGTACGGTCAAGCCGCAAGATTCTGAAATATGATCCAAATGCATACTTTCAGCAGCCAATATTTGTAATAATTTTAGCTCTGCTGAATCGACTGGCTGGTATTTTCTATGCTGGTTTGCATTGCTTGTATGGACCCCCCAGCCCATGGCTTGCAATATTTCTTCAGCATTTTCTATCAGTGTTGCCCCGTCACGAATCAGTTGATGACAGCCTGCATGTTTACCTCCCAAAACAGAGCCGGGCACGGCAAATACCTCGCGACCATATTGCAGTGCTTGTCTGGACGTAATGAGGGAACCGGATCGTACATCGGCTTCCATGACGAGTGTGGCATGGCTTAATCCGGCAATGATTCGGTTGCGACGCGGGAAATGTTCGGGCCTTGCCGTAGCGGTGGGTAAAAATTCACTCACTACACAACCTTGTGCAGCAATGGCAGCGACTTGATCGTGCTGTTGCTCGGAGAGTGCACCTAAACCGCAACCTAGTACGGCAATCGTGGCCGCACTGCCTTCCAGCGCGCCACCATGTGCGGCGGCATCAATGCCATAGGCCATGCCGCTGACAATGGTGGTGCTCTGCTCGGACAGGTAACGGCACCAGCGCCGTGTTATTAATATACCTTCCCGGCTGGCTCTGCGTGCTCCGACCACTGCCAGTATCTGTTGCGTGTTTAAGGTGTGTACGTCGCCATGGTAGAAAAGTAGTAGCGGAGCATCATCAATCTGAGATAATGATTCAGGCCATGTTTCATCGTCAGGGCATAGCAGCCCTATGTGATTGTTGTGACAGTACTCCAGCGTTTTTTGTGTACTGTCCGGGTGACTTTCACGTAGTGCTGCAAGCACCTGAGGGTTTATACCATTGAACCGTGTTAGATCTGCGCTTGATAACTGCCATAAGGTATCCATGTTGCCGACAGCGTGGATAAGCTTTCGCCCTGTAACCGAACCGATACCGCGCACCATTGATAGCCTGAGCCATTGTATTGCGCGATCAGAAATCATCTTTCTGTTGAATGCCTATGAAGTAAGTATGTTCGCTTATGGCTCAATGATGGTTTGAACTGCATCAGCAATATTAACAGGAGCCGTGGATTTGGTGATCAGGGCAATTGATGCCCGCTGTTGTGGTACAAGTACCAGCAGCTCGCCAACTTTTTCTGTTGGTAGCAGTGCGACACCACCATCAACCTTATTGTTGACCAGGCGACCTGACTTATACACAGACATAAGCATGCCTGCTTTGATGCCATTATTGATGCCGAGGCTGATGCCTACGACCTGATTTTGTGCCGCTTCCCGGGCGTTGTTGCGGATATACATGATTGAGCCTGTTAAGCGTTGATCGGCATAGCTTGGGGTGATGTGCTGGTTAATCTCACGTGCGGGTTTGAGGCGATCACCACGTGAAATTTCTTCAAACGCTTTGATAACAAGACCGCGATAAATGCCGTTGTCGCCAGAGGTGATGCGAATCTGACCCAGATGTTCGACCAGTACGCCTGCCGCTTCACCACTGTTGGGGTCAGTTATAACATCGGCAGTGCGGAACACATCGAACAAGCTACCGGCGTTGGTGGCATGATCCATTTTCAAATAGACATGGTCATTGGCGCCGAAGTTAAGTCGGTCATCTTTTGAGTCGAGTACATGCCCAACCCCCTGCACTTGATCAGGCTGTATAAAGTCCTGACGCTCAAGGGCGGTCAGCATGATAGAGTTATCCGTTATCGCTTCGAGTCGTTCAACCGGTTTGATGATCACTTGCGGTGTCGGTTTGACCAGGCTTAGTCCACCTTGGCGTATGTTTTTACCATCAAACCAGATTTTGTTGCCCGGATAAATGAGATCAGGATTGGTGATATGCATATTGCGCTCCCACACCTTAAGCCATTTGTGTGGATCCTTGAAAAAGTGGTTGGCAATATCCCAGAGCGTGTCGCCCTTTTTTACCACATACGCTTTGCTGATATCGGCTTTCATGGTTTTGTTGTCAGCAGCATCGGTATGTAATGTGGCAGCATGAAGCAGAGCAGGGCTGAGGCAAAAAAGCCCTATCATCAGTGTTAGCATCATCGACTTGTAAGTCGCATATAATATCGGTTTTTTTATCATGCTTGCCTCCCGGCATCAGTGGCTTGCTGCAACATTAATATCATACGTTATCTGTTATGAGCTGACATTTTGTTTGCTCTTGGTGGATGATTCCGTGCCATCGATTAACCGTTTGATGTTACTGGAATGTTTGATCGTTACCAGAGATGCAAAAAGCATACCGGCCAGCAGGGCTGGAATAGAATCGTTGGTGCATGCAATCAACAGTGGCAATGCTAATGCCCCTAAAATGGAAGCCAGCGATACATAATGGCTGATTTTGAGGGCGGTAATCCAAATCAGTATGCCAAACAGAGCAGCCAGAGGTTGCCATGGCAACATGACACCTAACATGGTGGCGACACCTTTGCCGCCCTGGAATTTTAGATATACGGGGAAGATATGGCCGACAAAGGTGGCTACAGCAATGGCCGCAATCCATGCTTCAGGCAGCCTGAAGATAATGGCCAGCGCTACAGGCAGTGCCCCTTTAGCAATATCAGCCAGCAGGGTGAGTGCACCCACCAGTTTGCCACCTGCACGCATGGCGTTTGTCGCACCTATATTGCCGCTGCCATGTTGGCGTGGATCCTGCCCACTGATTAATTTGGATAGCAGTAGTCCGAAAGGAACTGCACCTAACAGATAGGCTGCGATTACCGCCCCGGCCAAATCCAGCATTGGAAGGTTCAAATGCCACCCTTGCGATAATGCTGGCGGCTACTGTCCATGCGTTGCTGAAGTTCTTCGGCTTGAGATTGGCAGATATAGCTTGGTAATATCTGCTCAAGAGCAGCTGCTGTGCCGAATTGTGCGGGGAAGGGCTCTCCATCTACCGTGTTGTCATGGGTCAACAGTTTGAGTTGATCCAGTGTGATCGGTGGTGTTGGTAATATACCGGTAAAGGTAGCCATGAGTTTGGCAGCAAAGCCTGGTAGCGGAATGAGTAGGCGCTGACGACCCAGTATTGACATCAATAGTTCGAGCATCGCCTGGAAACTGTAGGCTTTCGGGCCACCTAAATCATAACGTTGACCGGATACATGTTTATTGCCGATGCTGCATACAAATGCACGCGCTACGTCTTCAACCCATATTGGTTGAAATAGAGAGCTACCGGAGATTACAGGCATGATCGGCAGCAGGGCTGACATGGCTTTGAATTGATTGAAAAAATTATCGCCTGCACCATAAATGATTGATGGGCGGAAAATGGTCCAGTTCAGGCCTGAATCACGCACCAGTGATTCGGCTTCACCTTTCGTAGAGGCATAACTGCTTTCGATGACATCGCCTGCACCTAATGCACTCATATGAATATACTGTTTTATGCCAGCCTGTTTACAGGCTTCAATGGTGCGAGCAACACCGTCCACGTGTGCCGCAGCAAAGTTCTGACGGCCTTTTTCAAACAGCAAACCAACCAGATAGATGACGACATCCTGGTTTTTTAGCGCTGTGTCCATGCCTCGCCCGTCAGTGACATCGGCAGCATGCAGTTTGACACCTTTAACCAGTAAATCACGAGCCCTTTCCGGGTGTCTGCATGCCACACTAACCTGATGACCGGCAGCAATGGCCTGATCAACAATGGATCGCCCTACAAACCCGCTGCCGCCAATAATACAAACACGCTGTCCCATGGTTGAACCTCCCAATTACTACCGTGTAATTATGAGGCTCGATGCGCCAAGGTCAATGTGCGTGCTTATCTATTGTTCTTTATATGAGAGTCGATTGCTAATCCCTCATCAATATATGATATGTGCCAATGTTCTGTAGAGAAATTTATTCATAAGGCGTTATCAATCTCGTGTATTATATGGTAGCAATGGAGTTATGAATAAGGCATCTGATCCTGTTGCACATGTGAAAAAGATCCGATCTATGTGGGGGCGATTTCTGCTGCTTACCTTGCCTGTGCTTGGAATCATTATGTTGAGCGGTTATTTTCTGTTTCAGTCAGAGCAACAGGCGCATATGGATACCACGCGTTTGGAGACTGCCCACCATATTGAAAGTCAGGCTGATAATATCCGTGAAGAGATCATGCAGGCGGTGTTGCATGTAAAGTTTCTGGCCAAGCACAGTGAAGTAGTGGACGTGCTGGAAGGGGCTGATGGACATACTCAGGGTGAATTAAGTCAGGATTTTTATCTGTTTGCCAAATATATGGGCGTGTATGACCAGGTTCGGTTGTTGGATAGTCATGGTTTTGAAGTTGTGCGGGCGAATTTTAAAAACGGTCAATCAACATTGACTGCCAAAGAGTCTTTGCAGGATAAAAGTGCATATGCATATTTCAGGCAGACAATAGATATGCCATCCGACTTTGTGTTTATCTCTAAATTCACACTGAATGTTGAGCAAGGCCGTATTGAGCAGCCCTATAAACCTGTGATCCGCTATGCATCACCAGTGATTAATGAAGAAGGTGCGAATGTTGGTGTGGTGGTGCTAAACTTTCTCGGTGATGTGTTGATTAAGCGTTATCTGGATGCCACGGATGTGAGTGGTGAAAATATGTTATTGAATGCGAATGGCTATTTTATTCATGCGGCAGATGAAAGGCTCACCTGGGGTGAGTTGATCGAACAGCGCAAACATTCTAATTTAGAAGCACTTTTCCCGGGTGTATGGAAGAGTATTGTTGAACAGCGCAATGGGCAGATTCTGGGCGAGCATGGTTTGTTTACATTTGCCACCATCTCTCCTTATGCGTTGATTAATCAGGAGGTGCCGAAACAGGGCGGAGCGGATGACTGGATTATTGTCTCTTATGTCTCTTGTGATGAACTCAATGCCCGTACGGGTAAGGTTTCCCTTGCATTTATTACCTTGAGTCTGTTTCTGCTGTGTGCATGGATTGTGTTGGCATGGCTTTGGGTGAACTCAGAAGAAAAGCGGGAAAAGGTGTATCATAAGCTACAAACCTTACATGAGAGTAAACGTTATTTGCTGCGTAGCCAGATGAGCATTCAGGAAGAGGAGCGCCGCGCGTTGGCGCGTTCACTGCATGATGATATGGGGCAGTCGTTAACATCAATTCAGGCCTATGCCGCAGGTATTGGTAAAGCAGTCATAGATGGCGATTGTGAAAGGGTGAAGGTTGATATCCACCATATTCGGGGTATTACCACCCATATTCAGCAATCTGTGCGTACTCATCTGCATGATTTGAGGCCGGCCAGCCTGGATAGCCTCGGTTTAGGTGCTGCTATCGAAGATATGCTGGATGAATTTTCCCGACGTGAAAGTATTGCATGTGACTA
>JAUZQJ010000162.1 GCA_030951045.1 Mariprofundus sp. | reverse complement strand
AAATCCATACTTCATTTACTTCAGTGGTACTATCACTGCTGGCTGCTCCTTCAGTATCAAGTGTCTGTTCACGTAGCATGGCTGAATAGCTTATAGCGACCCATTCCTTTTCAGACTCCATCCAGCTGTCAGCAATTTCAGCATTTAATGTGGCGACTTCAGTGCTATGTGTCGTATCCGGTTGCATATCATGGGAGATGCGCTCAGCAATTTCAGGTGTGCAGAATTTGCGGATATCTTCTATATCACCACTATCCCAGGCCTTTTGCATGCGGATATAAATCTCTTTTGCAATGGGAAGAAATTGCTTCTCATTGATATCGGGACGAACAGCAGTTCCAGCTGGTTCACGAGGCGATTCATCGACAATGCTCTCATCACTATTATCAAAACTGTCGTTGTTGCTGGAAAACTCAGGTGAAAAGCCTCCACCTGAAGATGCACCGGCGTATGAAGCTTGTCGGGCAGGTGCTTTTTTACGTAAGAAAAAGAAGAGCAGGGCGATAATGCCGCCGATGATTAGAATGTCGAAAAAATTAATGCCTTCAAATGCACCGCCGAAGAACATCGCGCCAAGCATGCCGCCCAAAGCAAGTCCGCCGATCATCCCCATCATACCTGTTCGGGCTCCACCGCGTTGTCCTGATGCTGTGGCCGATTTTGTAGGTGTAGCCTGACGCTTTGAGAAACTGTTGGATTTGGGTTGTGACATGCGTTGTTTACCAAAGCTGGAGCCCATACCGAAGCGTTTGGCATCAGCTTGATCAACACCGGAAATCATTAATCCGAAGATGGCTATCATGGCCAGGGTCATCATTTTTTTCATTCGTTCACCTCTATTTATGTTGTTGCCAGATCACTTTCATGATCATCATATGCAAGTTGTGCAAGTTGTGCCTGAAACATTGCCTTACGCAATGTGCGATCCTTAATGCTTGCGACATTGAGTGCAAGCATACGCATTTCATGGAAACTGACTTTTCTGCGTTGTGGGGCTGCTTTCGATGGCTGAATGCCGGCTCCGGGCAGCATACGTGTGCTTATTTTGTGTAGGTTAGTCAGTCCTGCATGTTTAAAGCAGGCCTTTCGAATATCATCTCTGAGAAAGCGTATTTGCTGGGCCATGATGGAGTGATCAACGCCAACCCACAGGCAGAGGCCGTCATTTTCAATCGGCTGTAGTTGCAGGGGTTCAGTGCGCGTGGACATCATTGTACCGACAATATGCGGCCAGGCTCGACGTAAGCGTGCAAGGCTGATTAATGCATCAAGTGAATCCTCACCAAGAATCTTAGCAAGATTGGCATGAATGCCTTGCAGTTTTGAACGTGAACGTTTGTTACGGGGACTCAATGGGTGTTCAATACGTAAAGATCAGAATGGTAATTTCTTGCCGCCGAGAATATGGGCATGCAAGTGAAATACTTCCTGACCACCGCCTTCACGCACATTAATAATCACACGATAACCATCAGTTAGACCTAATACCTCATCAGCAATATGCCGTACGCTCTGCATCAATGTTCCGAGCAGGGCAGGGTCATCACAATCAGCCAGAGTGGCGACATGTAGCTTGGGAATAACCAGCACGTGTGTTGGAGCCTTCGGGTAAATATCGTGAAAAGCCAATACGTGATCATTCTCATAGACCTTATTGCATGGAATATCTCCGGCAATGATTTTACAGAATAGGCAGTTACTCATAATAGACTACTTCTTAGATGATGCATGATTTTATCCGCCGACAATGGCTAAAAGAATACCAGCAGCCACTGCAGAGCCAATTACACCGGCCACATTCGGGCCCATCGCATGCATGAGTAGGAAATTGTGATGATCCGCCTCTAATCCGACTTTGTTGGCCACACGCGCAGCCATGGGGACGGCTGATACACCTGCCGCGCCAATCAGTGGATTGATTTTTCCACCGCTCGTTCTGTACATGATTTTACCCATCAATACGCCGGCGGCAGTACCAACACAAAAAGCAATCATACCAAGTAGTAGAATGCCTAGTGTTTCCACGTGTAAAAAGTGACTGGCTTCCAATTTTGAACCAACTGACAGGCCCAGAAATATAGTTGTAATATTGATGATTTCATTTTGGGCTGCGTTGGAGAGACGATCCACAACACCTGATTCACGCAATAGATTACCAAAGGTCAGCATGCCGATCAGTGGTGCAGCAGTAGGTAGGAAGATAATGCACATTACGAGTACAATCAGTGGGAAGGCGATTTTTTCAGCTTTACTGACATGACGCAATTGTGCCATTTTTACTTTGCGTTCTTTTTCTGTGGTCAGCAGTTTCATGATTGGAGGCTGAATAATGGGCACCAGCGCCATATATGAGTAGGCAGCCACCGCAATAGCACCAAGCAGATCTGGCGCGAGCTTAGAAGCCAGGAAAATGGCAGTAGGGCCGTCGGCTCCACCGATAATACCAATTGCCGCGGCATCAGCCATGGAGAATTCAAAGCCTGGAATGTAGTTCAATGCCAACGCACCAATCAGGGTGGTGAAGATACCGAACTGAGCAGCAGCACCCAATAAAAGGGTTCTTGGCATAGCAATCAAAGCACCAAAATCCGTTAATGCGCCAACCCCCATAAAGATAAGCAGAGGGAATATACCTGTTTCAATACCAACACTATAAAGCATGCCCAGTAAACCATCAGGGCCAGAAATAGCGGCGATAGGAATATTGCTCAAAACGGCGCCAAAGCCCATCGGTAGCAGCAGTAGTGGTTCATACTTCTTAACAATAGCCAAGTATAGCAATAACAGGCCGACACAGATCATCAGTGCCTGGCCCCACTCGATATTAGAAATACCGGTTGTGATCCAGAGCTGTTCGAATAATTTTAATGTTTCGGTCATGCGATAGTAACCAGTGGTTGGCCGACAGTCACAGCATCACCTTCTTTTACTTCGATGCTGACAATAGTACCTTTATGGCTAGAGCGTACTTCAGTTTCCATTTTCATCGCTTCCATGATCAGAATGACATCACCATCATTTACGGTTTGGTTAGGGGTAACCTCAACTTTGAATATATTCCCAGCCATCGGAGCGCCAACGGATGTGGTTGCAATGTTGATGGCAGGAGCAGCGGCAGCGGTAACCGGAGCTGCTGGCGCACCAGTTGCCGGGTGCATTGATGTGACTTCACCTTCAGGTGAAACCACGACATCATAATCGTTTCCATTAACGGTGATATTATAGCGTTCAGATACCGCCGGAGCGATTATATCTTCTTCCTCTTCAATCCATGGAGCTGTTTCAAAGGCATCTGGATTATCGCGATTCTTGAGGTATTTCAATCCGATTTGCGGAAACAGGGCGTAGATTAGTACATCATCTACCAGTTTGTTGGATAGCTCAAAACCCTTTTCAGCTGCAATGCTGGCCAGTTCAAGTGTTAATCTGTCCATTTCATCTTCAATCAGATCTGCCGGACGGCAGGTGATGGGTTTTCCGCCTTCAAGTACCTTCATTTGCAGTTCGCTGTTTACCGGAGCCGGTGTTTTGCCATATTCACCGTTAAGAATACCCAGCGTCTCTTTGGTGACCGTGCGATAACGTTCACCGGCCAGTACATTAAATACAGCCTGAGTACCTACAATCTGTGAGGTGGGCGTGACCAGTGGAATAAAACCAAGGTCTTCACGCACACGTGGAATTTCTAATAGTACTTCATCAAAGCGATCGTCTGCATTCTGTAATACCAACTGACTTTCAAGGTTGGTCAGCATACCACCAGGTACCTGAGCCACCAGAATACGTGAATCAATACCTTTTAATGAACCTTCAAATTTTGAATATTTTTTGCGAATTTCTCTTAAATCTGCTGCTACTTCTTCCAGTAATTTAAGGTCGAGTCCTGTCGAACGTGCTTCATCTTCCATAATCGCAACAACAGATTCTGTGGCCGAATGACCATAGGTGTGGCTCATCGATGATATACTGGTATCCACCATATCGATACCGGCTTCAACTGCTTTTACAATGGCTGCAGTGCTCATGCCTGTTGTGGCATGTGCGTGCAGGGCAACAGGAATTGCAAGGGTCTCTTTCAGTCTGCTTACCAGTTTTTCAGCATCATATGGCTTGAGCAGTCCGGACATATCCTTGATGCAAATTGAATGACATCCCATGTCCTCCAATTGTTTACCCATGTCGACGGACATTTCGAGTGTGTGCACCGGGCTAACTGTATAACAGATGGTGCCCTGAGCATGTTTGCCTACTTTTAGTGTTGCTTTAACAGCCGTATCTAAGTTGCGCATATCATTCATGGCATCAAAAATACGGAAGACATCCATGCCGTTCTTGGCTGCACGCTCGACAAAGGTATTCACCACATCATCTGCATAATGGCGATAACCAAGAATGTTTTGTCCACGGAAGAGCATTTGGGAGCGCGTATTGGGCATTGCTTCACTCAACAGACGCAGGCGTTCCCATGGATCTTCACCAAGATAACGGATGCAGGAATCAAATGTTGCACCGCCCCATATCTCAGTAGACCAATAGCCTACTTTATCCAATTTTTCTGCAATCGGTAGCATGTCCTCAATGCGCATGCGTGTTGCCAAAAGCGACTGATGACCGTCACGAAGGACGAGTTCGGTAATTCCGAGCGGCTGATTCATCTGCAGATGTCTCCTAAAAAAATGTTCGTTTATCCTTTGCGATGAGGGTGTTCAGAACGATATAATTTAACGGCATTTGTAACGACCTCAATCAGGTCTGTATTGCCAACGGTAGTAGACGTGTTGCTTGTATCAACCGGGGCCGTTTCAAATTTCTGAATAAGTAGAGAGGTGAGGTTGATTACACCAATGAGAAGACCAAGAAACAGGAAAACTACTCCCATTCCCAGCGCCATCAATTGTAAGCCTGCTTGCATCAGTTCGTCCATGGTTAGCACTTCACTCCATCAATCTTGCATAAGAAGCGCGCAGGCTAGGTGAAATAGGTCTCAAATTCCACTTTGAAGAGAGGATTTGTTTAAAAAGTGGTTTTTTAAAGAGGGTGGCGAAACAACAGGCTGCACCATTGCAGCCACATATTCATGCTAATCGAAGATTGATTAGCGTACTGGATGACTAATCAGCTATGCAACAACATCGATTTTATTGTTTTCAGGTAGTTTGGTTGTCTGGTTTACCGCTTGTTGTTTATTGACTTCAACAGCTTGTATGTTTTCTTTATTGGCTTGCACTTCAATTTTTTGTTGTGGCGCTGGTTCTTTGCTCTCAGCTCCAGCCAATTCGCGAGCCTCTGCAGAAACCTGCACGGTCACCGAAGCTTTGCGTGATTGCTCAGCACTTTGTGTTTGGTATTGCTGCGTTTGGTTGACGGTGTTCTGGTCCAGAACGGCAGCAGGGGTGGCAGTAGGTACAATAATCATCGAGTCCTCCTCACAAGGCATAATATTATTAAACACGTAGCTTCATATCTTATATATAAGCAGGGAAATCATTTCCCAAATTAGCTACGTGCAGGAGGAGTCCATGTACCACCTTTTGTGCGATCATTTATGTATATCGGCGATCAAGCTACATACTTTAAATTTTTTTTGTTTATCATCAATTTTCATGATGAACCATCAGGGGCTGAGGGGGAATATGAATAAGCTGGATCGTATCTATCAATTGCATGACTTGCTCTCATTACACCGTTATCCGCTAGCTGCATCATTATTGTGTGAGCGCATGGAATGCTCTCCTGCAACAGCGAAGCGGCATCTGGCTTATTTGAAAGATATGCTTGGCGCACCGATAGTGAATAAACGCGGCATCGGATATTTTTATGATCCGAATATATCCTTTTAATTAAGTGGTCTATGGTTCAGTGCTCAGGAATTACATGCACTATTGTCGATGCAAAAATTGCTCGAACACCTGGAGTCTGGTGTGCTTAAAGCGAGTTTAAGACCGATTCAAAACTGGTTGAACAAAATGCTTGTACAGGTTGGCTACGGCAGTGAAAGCGAAGTAGCCCGCATTTCGCCAAAGTATCGACCGCTGTGCTGACCCGAAAGTGCCTGTCATTCAACTATAGTGGACGGCACAGTGGTCAAAATAATCTGCGTGAGGTATCGCCGCAGCGACTAACTCCATTACCGGGATAACTGGTATCTCGATGCATGGTGCCATTTAAGAGACGGATTGCGCACTTTCTCTCTGGAGAGCATGGCAGATGTTCAACTGTTGGGTCTGGTTGCAAAAGATGTGCCCGAGGCTGAATTGAATAACAATCTGGGCAGCGCCTACGGTATTTTTTCCGGTGTGGCCGATCATGAAGCTGTGTTGCGTTTTACAGCGCAGCGCGCCCGCTGGATCGCCGACGAAATCTGGCATCCCAAGCAGCAGAGCTTCTGGCTGGCTGATGGTCGCTTCGAGCTGCGTATTCCCTATGCCAATGACACTGAATTGATTCTGGATATCTGCCGATATGGCCCGGATGTGGAAGTGATTGAACCAGCTGACTTGCGCCACGCCGTAGCCGGACGATTACAGCTGGCTGCCCGGCAATATGACTGAGTATCAGGTTTTGAGCTTTTAGGCATGTAAGCTGCACTCATATGCGTAATTTAGGAGGCAGTGATGAATCGACGAAATGGTTTGTTTCAGGAATGGAATGTTGTA
>JAUZQJ010000161.1 GCA_030951045.1 Mariprofundus sp. | reverse complement strand
GCAATACTGATATATGATCAAAACACAACTATAGACGACTGGTCTAATTTTAGATACTATCTCGCAATGGGTGATGAACATACTGACATACGCCAGCACATTCTTGATACCGCCAAGCCTATTATTCTTGGCAAGGGTTTTTCAGCTGTCGGACTGAATGAGATCCTGTCCGCTGCAGGTGTGCCCAAGGGTTCTTTTTACCACTATTTTAAATCCAAGGAAGGCTTTGGCGAGGCATTACTGGACAGTTATTTCACCCAATATCATCAACAACTGTCAAAAATTCTAACAAAAGGTGAAGGGAATGGTCGTAACCGACTGATCAACTACTGGCAACGGTGGTTGGATAGCCAATCTACTGATGGTACGGATGGAAAGTGTCTGGTTGTAAAACTCGGCGGCGAGGTTTCTGACCTGTCTGAGCCTATGCGTATCAGCCTTGAGCATGGCACCAGTCGGATTGTTGACATGATCGCCGAGAGCATCATCGCTGCTCAGTCGGATGGTTCACTATCCGAATCCATTGATGCTACAGATTCCGCACTGGTGCTTTACAACCTCTGGCTGGGGGCAACGGTGCTGACCAAGATTCGCCGTGACCGCACTGCCCTGGAGGCCGCCATGACAATCACCCGTACAATGCTAAGTAAAACCGCATGAATACTCTTAAGTAATATAACCCTAAGTGAAATTTTCTGGTTTCTGACCGTGAGTTTTACTTCCGTGTATTCTGTGTGTTCCGTGGTCAATCGCTTTTCCGCCTGTTTTGCCAGATGACAATCAAAGGCAAGGAACCACGGAATACACGGAAAAAACAAATAAGGATGAATATATGCAAAGTTTTGAGTTCCATAATCCGACGAAAATTGTATTCGGCAACGAAACCATTGCCCGTCTGGCCGACCTTGTGCCATCGGATGCAAGGGTGCTGATTCTTTACGGTGGCAACAGCGCCAGAAAGAACGGTACGCTGGATGAAGTCAGATCAGCACTTGGTTCCAGATTTATGCAAGAGTTCGGTGGTATTGAACCGAACCCAAGCTACGAAACACTGATGCAGGCCGTCGAATACATTCGCACGGAAAAACTGGATTACCTGCTTGCCGTCGGTGGAGGCTCAGTAATCGACGGCACAAAATTTGCTGCGGCGGCGGTCAATTTCCCCGCGGATGCATGGAATATTCTGCTCAATCATGGCCGCAACATTGAAAGCGCCCTGCCCTTCGGTACGGTACTAACACTGCCGGCAACCGGTTCTGAAATGAATAGCGGTTCGGTCATTACACGTAGGGAAACCAATACCAAGTTGGCGTTCATGAGCAGCCATGTGTTTCCGCAGTTCTCGATTCTTGATTCGGCCAAGACCTATACGCTGCCACCCCGACAAATCGCCAATGGTGTGGTTGATGCGTTCGTGCATATCACCGAGCAATACCTCACCTACCCGGTTGGCGGCATGGTTCAGGATCGCTTCGCTGAAGGGCTGTTGCAAACCCTGGTGGAGATCGGCCCGAAAGCCCTGGCAACGCCGGAAGATGCAGATGTCCGCGCCAACCTGATGTGGACTGCAACATTGGCGCTCAACGGCCTTATTGGTGCCGGGGTGCCACACGACTGGGCGACACACATGATCGGCCACGAACTGACCGGGGCTTACAACATTGATCACGCCCGCACACTGGCCATTATATTGCCGGCGCTGCTAAATGAACAACGCAATCAGAAGCATGATAAACTGCTGCAATACGGCCAGCGCGTATGGGGCATTAACAGCGGCAGCGAGGATGAGCGCATTACCGCCACCATTGAAGCGACCCGCGATTTCTTCGAGCGCATGGGAATACCCACCCGCCTGAGTGACTATGATTTGGGGAACGAGGCGATTGATCTGGTCATCAAGCAACTAGAAGCGCATGGCATGACACAACTGGGTGAACGTGGTGATGTCACCCCCGAAGTAAGCCGTCGCATTCTAACTGCAGCCCTTTAGACGCTTATTCAAAACTTTTCACTATTGCAGTTCCTTTTCGTATAACACCCAATCAGGAGATCGTTTATGACCCAGACCACCACCATCAATCGCCAAATCCAGCTGGCTTCCCGCCCTGCGGGAGCGCCAACGGCTGACAATTTTCATCTAGCCACCACAAGCGTCCCTGAAATCGAACCTGGGCAGCTGCTATTGCGTACGGTATTTTTATCACTCGATCCGTACATGCGCGGTCGTATGAGTGATGCGGCAAGCTATGCCGAGCCGCTTGCCATCGGTGAAACCATGGTGGGCGCCACTGTCTGCCGGGTTCTGGCCAGTCAGCATGAAAGCTTTGCTGCGGGTGACTGGGTACTGGCCTATAGCGGTTGGCAGGACTATGCAGTTTCGGATGGCACCGGTCTGACCAAACTTGATCCAACGATTGCGCCTCCCTCCTACGCCCTCGGCGTGCTGGGAATGCCCGGCCTTACCGCCTACATGGGGCTGCTCGATATCGGTAATCCCAAGGCGGGGGAAACCGTGGTGGTAGCCGCAGCAACAGGAGCAGTGGGCTCACTGGTGGGCCAGATTGCAAAACTCAAAGGCTGCCGCGTGGTTGGCATTGCCGGCGGTGCAAAGAAATGCACGTCCGCCGTCGATGATCTCGGTTTCGATGACTGCATTGATCACCATAACCCTGAACTTTCTACACTGCTATCCGCAGCCTGCCCCGCTGGTATTGATGTCTATTTTGAAAATGTCGGCGGCAAGGTATTTGATGCGGTACTGCCACTGCTAAACAGCTCAGCCCGCGTGCCGGTTTGCGGTCTGATCTCCGGCTATAATGCCACCCGATTACCGAAGGGGCCGGATCGCATACCACTACTGATGCGCACCCTGCTGGTCAAACGCATCCGGATGCAGGGCTTTATTGTGTTTGACGACTACGGCCACCGTTACCCGGAATTTGCCAACGCCATGGGGCAATGGCTGACCGAGGGCAAAATCAGCGTCCGCGAAGATATCGTTAACGGCCTGGATAATGCACCCGATGCCTTCATCGGACTGCTTGAGGGAAAGAACTTCGGCAAGCTGATCGTGCGCGTTTCGAACGACTGATTACCTCGACCTGATATTTAAGCTCAAATGAGCCATCAACACCCACAAGGAGATCCAACATGAAAATTCTTATGCTACTCACATCCCACGATAAACTCGGAGATACAGGACAGAAAACAGGATTCTGGCTCGAAGAGTTCGCTGCACCCTACTATGTGTTCAAGGATGCCGGAGCGGATATCACACTCGCCTCCCCCAATGGTGGCCAGCCCCCTTTAGACCCTAAAAGTGATGAGCCCGATTTCCACACCGATGCAACCAAACGCTTCATGGACGACGATGCTGCGCAGACCGCACTGGCGCATACAGTGAAATTATCAGATGTGTCTTCCGATGCTTTCGATGCTCTGTTTTATCCTGGTGGGCATGGGCCACTATGGGATCTGGTAGAAGATCGCAACTCGGTCGCCCTGATTGAATCCATGTATGGCGCTGGCAAAGTGGTGGCGACCGTTTGTCATTCATCCGCAGCACTGATCCACACCAAAAACCCGGATGGTTCCCCTCTTATCAAAGGCAAGTCTGTAACAGGTTTCAGCAACAGTGAAGAAGAGGCTGTGCAACTTTCTACGATTGTTCCATTCCTGCTCGAAGACGCGTTAAAAGCTAAAGGGGCAAACTACTCCAAGGTAGATGACTGGCATCCCTATGCGATTACGGACGGTAATCTGATCACAGGCCAGAACCCGGCCTCATCAGAACAGGTGGCAAAGGCAGTAATAAAGAGCGTAATTGTTAAATAATACTCTGAGGCATCAGCGCCCCTTTAGCAGTCAGACTACCCTCTGTTCAGCAAAGTCCGGTATCACATCAAGCACAGACCGGTAATCGATCGAGACCACCAAGAAATGCTACTGCCGAAGGGAGAAGCACCGGGATAATTCCCGGTGCTTGCCTAAACCGGTAATGCTCAGTTCTCAATCACTACCTTGCCCATTGCTTGTCCGCTCTCCAGTCGGGCGTGTGCTTGTCCTGCCTGTTCAAGCGTAAAGTGATGATCATCCAGGATGGGCTTGATCAAAGCCTGCGCCATTGCTATGGGCGGCAAATGGAAAGAGAAAAACTATAAGGTTTATCCGATCTTCTAAGCAATTTCGAGTTTACGTTTGTATTTGGTCAAATTGTCGCAACCACCATCACGTACGATAACCATATCTTCAAGACGAATACCACCGAGACCGGGGTAATAGAGGCCGGGTTCTACTGTCACCACTTGATTGGCTTGAAGTATATTACTGCGCACGGATATGCCTGGTGCTTCATGAATCTGCAGGCCAACGCCGTGGCCCGTACCATGGAAAAAACCTGTCTGTTTGCCTCGCACCATTTTTGTAGGGTATCCCTGCGTATCAAAATGATCCGTAATCCGCTGATGAATCACGGTTCCATTCACACCAGCAGCCACCA
Organism: Mariprofundus sp.; assembly: GCA_030951045.1. GTDB lineage: Bacteria > Pseudomonadota > Zetaproteobacteria > Mariprofundales > Mariprofundaceae > Mariprofundus. The sequence goes on along the minus strand of JAUZQJ010000161.1, from coordinate 3,717 downwards.
TCGATAAACCAATATCCTGGCCTTCGCGTACTGTCTGATACAGCCGTTTGATTTCAGGGCTGGCTTTGCCTTTAACATAGCTTCGGGTCATATCACCCCAGTAACCTGTCGCCAGCATCCTTGGAAAAATATCAATAATGATCGTCTGGTGTGCACGGATAAAACCGTGACCAATATTATGAGGGTCAGCCCCCTCTTTTCCACACGCCACAATGGTATGGGCTGGCATCGCACCACGGCCAATCAAAAAAGTTTCAATCACACGTCGCACATCTGCTGATTTTACTTTTTTAGCCGTTTCAGGAGCGCGTAGAATACCATCATCACCTACACCACATTGCGCCAAATATGCCTCAGCCTGCTGCATAGATTGGCGTGTTAAGCGTTCGGATTGCGCCAAACAGCGCAGTTCATATTCAGATTTCACTGCCCTTCCCGGGAAAAAAGCGCCTTCAACAGCATCTACCTTAAAACCCCAGCTACGCAATTTTTCAGCATAAGCGAGTGGAAAATCACCCGGCACCATCACCTGTGTGATATCACGATGCTGTAAAAAAGCTGCTGCAACAGCTGCCAAACCAGATCGATGATCCGCCTCCGCCTGTTGTCGCCAGGGCGTATCAAGGTGCGCTTCATGTAGCTTTGAATCTTTTTTTGCCCGATCCACCTCCAATGGTGAAAACAGCCCGTGCCATTGCCCTTCCATTTCAATAGCAATAAATGCATCGGGTACAAACATACCACTGGCATACAGCATATCGGCATTATGTTCTGAGTCGGCAATAATTAGTCGTGTACCATCTAACTGTTTCATTTATCGTTATATCCTTTTAATACATCATCCAGCGCATCATCTTTTTCATGCTGGCGTTTCATAAATTCACGTAAATTCATATGGCTTAGAAGTGCTGAGCGCTCTCGTTCAAGGCGGAAATAAATACCGGTTAATTGTCTACCCAGGGAACTGTCAGCCCATGCTTCCGGCACATCCATCGGACTATCATTAAGGTACTGAAAAATATCCTGTAAACTCATTTTATCGACATCAAAGCCGGGCAGCCAGCCTGCCTCTTCATGATTGGAGATCGTCGTTCGTAACAATCCACTTTCGCACAACTGATCCAGCCACTCCTGCAAAATATTATTGGGCACATCGGTCTCTTCAATCAGATCGCCCATGCTCAGTACCTCGCCATCACGTTGAGCCTGCACTGCCCGTAACAGCACAAGATGTGAAAAGAACTGCCGCACCCCCGGTTTCTGAAAACTGCTGTGTTGCCGGTGCGACTGCTCCGGATGCTGCAGACAAAATGCAATTTCAGAACCCAGTAATACAATCACCCAAACAAGATATATCCAAAGCAGGAACACCGGCAGTGTCGATAGCGCCCCATACAACCGCTCGTAATCGGCAATTTCTGTCACATAAAAGGCAAAGCCTATCTTGGTCCATTCAAACAACGCACCCGCGATCAAACCACCTACTGCGGCATAACGAAACGGTACGCTGGTGTTAGGCAGTACATAATACAGACATGCCATAGCCATGGAGGACATCAACCATGGCACCAGAAAAGGTGCCTCGGAAATATAGGATGCACCTTCTGCCACCTCCTTCAGCACCGGTAGTGCTGTGAAGTAGGATGTAATCGTAATCGACGCACCAATGAGTATGGGAGCCAAAGTTATTGTCGCCCAGAACACGACAAACTTGGAGAGCCAGGCACGTGCTCGCGTGATGCGCCAAATATCATTAAATGCTTCTTCAATTGTATTCAGTAGGGCTGTGGCAACAAATAACAGACCGATAATACCAAAGACAGAAAGGGTGGTTGTCTCCTCAGCCACGGTTCCCAGATAATCCTGCACAACCTGCTGACTGGTGGGCAACAGGTACTTTAATAGTGCCTCACTCACACTACCTGACATCGTTTCAAACACCTGAAAGCTGGTAAACACCGAGAAACCAAGCACTACCAAGGGTACAATTGCCAACAAGGAAGCATACGCCAGGGCCGATGCACGTTGAATACACTGATCTGTAATAAACCGAATGATGACTCTGAAAAAGAAACGCAACAGATGAACACCGTGCCTATACAGAGCCGGAAGACTAGCAATATCAGCAACATCCATAGCCAGCATTTGGCTGAATTTAAATTTGACTGATGGTTTGGGTGACTTTTCCATCACTACAGCTTACTGAGCAGGATCAGTGTGTAAAGAACAGCAGTGTGGAATCTGTTTCAGGCTTGGCAAGCCAAAGAAGGGAACGCTGTTGGCATCATTTATCTGCTGAAATTTTTTCACGAATAAAAGCAAAATACTCTTGGAGCCCATTGGTCTTCAAGGGTGTCACAACAATTTCAATGGGAAACTCAAACCCATCACGATGCAGTGCCTGTGTATATACAGGCTTGTATAAAAACGATCCTATATTTGTTGCTTGATAACGGGCCAGACCTTTACGATGAGCTTCTCTAAAACGCTCCGGTATAATGATTTCCATCGACTCGCCAATCACCTTCTGCCTGGGCCAGCCAAACAGTAGTTCCGCACTACGATTCCAATCGATAATTTTACCTTCTTGATCCATGCTTACATAAGCATCGTAGCACCCATCTACCACTTTCTGTAGTCGTGTACCTTTTTTACGAATTCTCTCCAGTAATTGCTGCTGCTGATCTACAGCTGCCTGAGCATAAAATCCAAAGGCAATCACTGTGACCGAAATTAACAGACGCATCCAGTTTTCATTGGGGTCGGAAAAAAAGAGATTCTCCAGAAAACTTTCTCCACCAAACACAAAAACATGCAATAGTGCTTCAACGATCCAGAACAGAATCGCCACCAGAACACCCAAGCCACCTAACCCTCTGAGTTTCATTCTTTGCAGCATGCCCTCCTCCGGCTCTTCACATCCCCATCAAGGTAATATGACTTTCTCAATCACCTCTTGCAACAAGAATACTAGCAACCGTGCTAAAAACAGACAGTCCGCCCTGAAACAGTCTCACACTTCACAGATCTATGCCGAAGTTTTATCATGTTTCAGAATGTAAAGGAGTCCGACTATGGACATTCGTTCTGCTGCTGTTGCTGATCTATTTTACCCCGGCTCTAAAAATGATCTGGAGGCATTGATAATCCATGCCCTGAATAAGGCAAGGCCTGCATTATTACCTGCACCAACTCAGAGTCTCAAAGCTGTTATAGTGCCGCATGCCGGTTATATTTATTCCGGCCAGACTGCAGCATTCGCATTTGCCAGCATGATACCTGCGCATATTCAACATATCATATTATTAGGCCCCTCTCACCGCATCGCATTTCGTGGCATGGCCGTGCCCGATTGTGATGCTTTTGAAACCCCTTTTGGACTGGTGAAGATTGATCATCAACGCATGCAAAAAGCTCTCACACACGCTGATGTGCAAATCAATGCGGCTGCACATGCACAGGAGCACTCACTGGAAGTGCAACTGCCTTTTCTGCAGACAGTGCTTGATCAGTTTACTCTGTTGCCGGTCTGTATTGGCAGCGTAGAAGCCGATGCAGTGGAACAGCTTATCGAATCATTCTGGTATGATGATGCAACACTCTTTGTCATCAGCTCTGATCTATCACACTTCCACAGCTATCAAGAGGCGAATACAATCGATCACCTAAGCATTGATATGATCCTACAGCAGCAAGCCAGCTTAAACCATGAACAGG
>JAUZQJ010000160.1 GCA_030951045.1 Mariprofundus sp. | reverse complement strand
TTATAAGCTATGATGTATACGGATAGTTTGGGGTCTGTACGCACTGATCTATTACCTCACAGTTATTCTGATGTTCTGCATTCTTGGCGATGATCACCTTAGCTGCAACTATGAATGAAAATCCTTATTCGTACATCATCTTTACCACACAGCATCTGTTTGAAAAGTGTCACCAGAACCCCTGGGGGGACCCTCCGGACTACCCTGGAAACTACTTCATGTTTTCAACCTTTCCGAGCTGTAGATTATTAATAACCCAGATTAGGTGCCAACCAGCGTTCAGCTTCATCCATGCTCATGCCTTTACGTTTAGCATAATCCTTCACCTGATCTTTATTGATTTTACCAACGGTGAAGTAGCGCGCTTCCGGGTTGGCAAAATAGAGACCGGATACAGCTGCCGTTGGTAACATGGCAAAAGATTCAGTCAGTTGCATGCCGATGTGCTCTTGCACATCAAGTAGCTGCCAGAGTGTGCCTTTTTCTGTGTGTTCAGGGCAGGCAGGATAACCAGCAGCAGGGCGGATGCCCTGATATTTTTCTTTGGACAACTCTTCAGCCGTGAGTGATTCATCAGCCGCATATGCCCAATGCGTGCTGCGCACCTCTTTGTGCAGCTTTTCTGCCAGTGCTTCTGCCAGACGGTCTGCCAATACCTTGATCATAATGGCGGCGTAATCATCATGTTTTGCTTCATATGCCTTGGCTTTCTCTTCAGCGCCAAAGATAGAAACAGCAAACCCACCAATATGATCGTTCTCTTTGGCGATGAAATCAGACAGGCAGAGATTTGCACGTGAATCTTTCTTATCCAGTTGCTGACGTACAAAGTGGAAGCGGGCGGTTTCGCTGGAGCGTTCCTCATCACTGTAAACAATCACAGAGTCATCAGCAGTAGATGCAGCCGGGAACAGACCAAAGACCGCTTTGGCTTCAAACCAGTTTTCAGCAATGATTTTATCCAGCCAGGTCTGTGCTTCATTGAACAGTTTCTGAGCTTCTTTGCCTTTGTGTGGGTCATTCAGGATGCGCGGGTATGCACCATTAAGTTCCCATGCAGAGAAGAATGGAGTCCAGTCGATATAGTCACGAATATCGGAGATGTTGATGTTTTCCAAAGCCTGCACACCAAGTGATGCCGGTGCTGGAGCAATTGTGTCTGCATCAATGTTAGTAGGATTCGCTCGTGCATCAGCAAGGGATAGCCAGTCGGTTTGTTTCTGGCGACCTAGATAACGATCACGCACCGCTTCGTACTCTGTACGCGTTTTGCTTACAAAATCAGTGCGGTGGGCTACTGAAATAAGGTTTTGAGCTACACCAACAGCGCGTGAGGCGTCTTTTACCCAGATCACCGGTTCATCGTACTCATGCATGATTTTTACGGCCGTATGCGCTTTGGAGGTGGTTGCACCACCGAGCATGATAGGCTTGGTGAAACCAAGGCGCTTCATCTCTTTGGCGATGTGCACCATCTCATCGAGTGATGGTGTGATCAGTCCGGAGAGACCGATGATATCGACATTATGTTCTTTGGCTTTCTCAAGAATAGTCGCCGCGGGAACCATGACACCAATATCAATCACTTCAAAATTGTTACATTGAAGCACTACACCTACGATATTTTTACCGATATCGTGGACATCACCTTTTACGGTTGCCATCAGGATTTTACCATTGGAGGACGATACCCCGGAGGCTTTTTCAGCTTCAATATATGGCATCAACCAGGCCACGGCTTTTTTCATTACGCGGGCTGATTTTACTACCTGTGGCAGGAACATTTTACCATCTCCGAAGAGATCACCAACCACATTCATACCGTCCATCAGCGGTCCTTCAATCACCTCGATGGGGTTATCAAAAGCCAGACGTGCTTCTTCGGTATCTTCATCAACATGGGCATCAATGCCCTTAACCAGTGCATGTTCGAGGCGTTTGGCTACGGGTAGCTTGCGCCACTCTTCATCGGCTTTTTTGGCAATGACGCCATCGCCGCGATAATCATCGGCGATGGTGAGCAGGTGATCGGTAGCATCTGGATTTCGATTGAGCACCACATCTTCCACTGCATCACGCAATGCTTTAGGCAGCTCTTCATCTACTTCCAGCATACCGGCATTGACGATACCCATATCCATGCCATTTTTGATGGTGTAATAGAGAAATACTGAGTGAATGGCTTCGCGTACCGGATTGTTGCCACGGAAAGAGAACGATACATTGGACACGCCACCAGAGATCATGGCGTGTGGCAGGTTCTGTTTGATCCAGCCGGTGGCTTCAATGAAATCGACGGCATAGTTATTGTGTTCTTCAATACCGGTAGCAATAGCGAAAATGTTCGGATCGAAAATAATATCTTCAGGTGGAAATCCACATTCATCCACCAGAATATGGTAGGAGTTTGTACAAATTTCTATTTTACGCTCATAGGTATCGGCCTGACCATCTTCATCAAAGGCCATCACCACAACAGCTGCACCATACTTAGCAAGCAGTTTGGCGTGGTGTACAAAGGCCTCTTTTCCCTCCTTCATGGAGATGGAGTTCACAATACCTTTGCCCTGAATGCATTTCAGGCCGGCTTCGATGATCTCCCATTTGGATGAATCGATCATGACAGGTACACGGGAGATATCAGGTTCAGAAGCGATAAGATTGAGGAAGGTCACCATCGCGGCTTTACCATCGAGCATCGCTTCATCCATATTGATATCGATGATCTGGGCGCCGTTCTCCACCTGCTCACGGCAGACATCCAATGCTTTGTTGTAATTGCCTTCAAGAATCAGGCGTTTGAACATGGCTGAACCGGTCACATTGGCACGTTCACCAACATTGACGAACAGGGAATTCTTGTCGATATGTAGCGGTTCAAGGCCGGATAGGCGACACATCACTTCGCGTTCAGGGGCATGGCGAGGAGCGATACCATCGACAGCTTTGGCCATGGCACGGATGTGCTCCGGTCCAGTACCACAGCAACCACCGATGACATTAAGGAAGCCTGATTGGGCCCACTCTTTGATCTCAGCAGCCATCTCTTCAGGTGTTTCATCATAACCCCCCATGGCGTTGGGCAGGCCAGCGTTGGGGTGGGCGTTGATAGCGCAGGAAACAGTATTAGAAAGCTCTTCAATATATTGACGTAAATCACCGGCACCTAAAGCACAATTAAGGCCAATTGATATCGGATTGGCATGCGAAAGCGAGTTGTAGAAGGCAGTGGCCGTTTGACCCGATAAGGTGCGTCCTGATGCATCGGTAATAGTGCCTGAGATCATGATTGGCAGTTCTACATCATTGTCTTCAAAGAATTTTTTCACGGCGAAAACGGCGGCTTTGGCGTTAAGCGTATCGAAGACTGTTTCAATTAGCAGAATATCTGCACCGCCATCAATCAGGCCGCGTGTCGCTTCAGTATAAGTCTCTACCAGTTCATCAAAGGTAACATTACGAAAACCAGGGTCGTTTACATCTGGTGAGATAGAACAGGTGCGGGATGTGGGGCCAAGTACACCGGCTACAAAACGCGGTTTGTCCGCTGTGGCAACCGCATCACACGCTTTCCGCGCAGCTTTGGCACCGGCCACGTTTAATTCATAAACAAGCTCTTCCATACCGTAGTCGGCCATGGAGGCGGAGTTTGCATTGAAGGTGTTGGTTTCCAGAATATCGGCACCAGCCTCCAGATATTTGCCGTGAATTTCTCCAATAATTGCCGGTTGCGTGAGTGAGAGAAGGTCGTTATTGCCTTTAAGTTCGGATGGCCAGTCAGCAAAACGCTCGCCGCGATAGTCTGCTTCCTGCAGTCCGTATGACTGGATCATGGTGCCCATTGCACCATCCAAAATCAGGATGCGTTTCTGCATTTGAAGAGATAATACGTTAGATGAATTCATGAGCGGCAATATAGCAGCAGTGGTGGTTGGTATAAATAAGTTTAAAGCCATTTGTAAAGAATGGCCTCAATTTCATACTCCATGGAATGATAAACAACAGCGCACATACGAGCTCAGTAGCGCGGTAATGAGTAGGAGAGGCGTGTTGTAATCATAGATCGTGGATTCCTAATGGCCCTTTTTTAAGGTGATGGCGTCTAAACGAGATGATTTTTTCAACTGTTCTTGCCTATCCTTCGTTATGCTTGTTATGATGCCGAAACAAGGCAATCAGTAGTTATACCTCAAGGATTATATCAATGCATGCCCAAATGGATTTGAACATGAACGCATCAGAACCACTGCCAACAAATGAGACAGAGCAGACCGGCAAGGCACAAGAGTCTCAATATGTTGAAACCATCATCATCGGATCCGGCTTTTCCGGCTTGCTGGCAGCTGTGCGTTTGCGGAAAAAGGGTTGTAATGACTTCCTTATGTTGGAACGAAGCCCTGAGTTAGGCGGTACCTGGCAAATCAACTCCTACCCCGGCGCCGAGGTGGATATCCCCACCAGTCTCTATTCCATCTCCTTTATTCCTTTCCCGTTCAAGAAAACCTTTGCCCCGCAAAGTGAACTGCTCGCCTATACCAACCATATCATCGACAAATTCAGCTTAAAAAAACAGGCCAAAACGAACCAGACTGTCATCAGCCTCACTTATAATGAAAGCGAATCTTTGTGGCATGTGGAGACCGAGTCGGGCGAGAATTATTCCACCCGCTTTGTGATCGACACCAGTGGTGTGCTGGCCAATCCGCATATCCCCAATATTGAAGGCGCGGACACCTTCACCGGCACGCAATTTCACGCAGGCCACTGGAATCATTCTGTCTCTTATGAAGGCAAACGTGTCGGCGTGATCGGCTCTGGCTGTTCCGGCGCACAGATCGTTCCGGCCATGGCCGACAAGGTTGATCGTTTAACCCTGTTCATGGGCAAAGCGCAGTGGGTACTGCCACGTTCAGATCGGGAATATAGCGCTGTCGAGCGCTACTTTCGTACCCTGCCAATCATCCGCCACATCATCCGACTGTTTGTGTTTATCTTTTACGACATCCGCTTTGTTGCCTTTCGCCGTTATCCGGTGATTTCAAAAGTCGCTCCCTACATGAAAGCGTATTACAAAAAACGGCAGCAAGAACATCTCGAAAAATTCATTAAAGATGATGCCTTGCGTGAGCATATGATGCCCGATTATGAATTGGGCAGTAGGCGCGTTATCCCAACCAACACCTATCTGCCAGCACTGGCCAAAGACAATGTCGATGTAGATATCAGCGGCATTGAATGCATTACATCTACAGGCATTCAAACCAAAGATGGCAAAGATATTCCGCTGGATATCATCGTTTACGCCACGGGATATTATGCCTATACGAATATGAAAAGGGCGCTGACGTTTCAGGTGAATGGCTTGGGAGGTCGCAACTTAAATGCCGAATGGGAAACAAAAATCGCCTCGTATAAGGGTATTACTGTTTCAGGTTATCCCAACTATTTTAAAGTGAATGGTCCCAACACCGGCTCCGGCCACAGTTCGCAAATGTCTTATATGGAAGTGGCGACCGATTATATCGTGCAAGCCATCACTGCTGTGAAACATGATAAAAGCATCAAAGCCATTTACCCTAAACCGCATCTTCAGGATGAATATGTCGCCGAAGTAAGAGCCAAGATGCAAAAAACGGTCTGGCAAAATGCCACGGTCACTGCTTTCTACAGAAAGAACATGACCGAAGAGGTCACCAGTCTGTCACCTGAACCAGTGATAGGGTTTATATTCTCCCGTAAATGGTTTGATTTGAAAGATTATGATCTGTTGAAATAACTTGTTCTGAGAAAGCCACGAAACGAGGGTTTAAAAAGTCTTATGCCACCTTTTTCGCGACACAGTCAAAATAATGCAACAACGATAGACTTGGCCCCGTTAGTTGTTATTTATCTATCCGATTCGTCATTCGCAATCTCTCTTTCCATATATTCACCAAAAGAACGAATCGTGTATCCTTGGTGTTCAATCATCCCAGGGCTATCAGCACTATATTTGAAATAAACATCACCATCGGAGTGGCACCTAGCTGTAAGAACCATATCCTCAAAAAGATCACTTTTGATTTTAATAGTATTACCAGAAATGTGAAAATAGGGATCAGACAATACAATTTCCAATGCGTCTTTAGCCACTTCTAGACAATAGGAAACGTTCCCTCTCAATTTTTCTATATGATAAGTCCCCGATATTGATTCAGCCATGGCCAATGGCGTGCTCATAAAGAGTCCGATAATAGTTCCGGTCAAGAGACGATTAAAGTTCATAATTAGAAACGCTACGAGTTTTTAGACCTCTTGTCAGCCTCCGAACGGAAAGCGTTAGAAACACATAACCTGTCCGAATGATAGACTTGGCCCCAGTAACTCGCGAAGAACCTTAAATAAACCTTAGAGTAGAAGCTTGAACCACATTCCCACAGGAGCTAGCAACTTGAAACTGAAATTTTTTATCACCGGTGGAACGAACTGTAAGCGTTATAATGAGATCAGCGGCGCACTTGAGTTCCGTGATTCGTTTATTCCGGAAATGCTGGAGCGGGGAAGATGCAAACTGGACTACAGCACCGAGCAGTTGATGCTCAAGGATAGCCTGGAGATGAATGATGAGGATCGGGAAACTATTCTCGCCAGTTGTAGCGCGTGTGAAAAGTCGAAGATCATCATCTCCCATGGCACCGATACTATGGTTGATACCGCACGGGTGCTGGGGCAGAAGCTGGAGAACAAAACGGTAGTGCTGTTCGGAGCGATGATCCCTTATTCGATCAGTAACTCCGATGCGATCTTCAATCTCGGCTGTGCGGTCACCGCTGTGCAGCTATTGGGTGCCGGTGTCTTTGTGGTGATGAACGGGCGCATCTTCCGCTGGGATGATGTCAGCAAGAATCGCGGTGAGGGCCTTTTTCAGAGGGCTGATCTTCAGTGAATGGGGCCGGGTCGAGTGAATGGGGCCGGAGTGAATGGGGCCGGGTCTATCATTGTTGCATTATTTTGACGGGGTCTTCCCCCTTTCAGTAGTTTGATGCTGTGTTATCTATGCTGTTAGGGGTACATTATCGTTATTTACTCAACTGGGATGACATTCATATGAACAATGAGATTGATTACACGAACAACCCGTTACATGGGCTTGGTACGAAAAGCTTGCTGACTGAAATAGTAGATCAGTATGGTTTTGAGGTACTTTTTGCCTATTTGAATATCAATTGCTTTAAGATGAATCCAAGCATTGATTCCAGTGTGAAGTTTTTAAAGAAGACAGATTGGGCGCGTATAAAAGTTGAAGCCTTCTATCTGTATGACTATAAAAACTTACCTAGAGCATCTTATGAAGAGTATTTATTACCTCCAAGGGAGCGGATTTTTCCAGAAGAGCAAGTGCCGGGGGAGCCTAAAAAACTGAGTTTAGAAGGTGCTGATCGATTGCGCGAAGAGCGTGCAGAAAAGTCTGCTGAGTATTTGCGTGAAAAGCGTGCAAACAGATCACCTGCGCGCGAGAAGAGGGATGAGAAGCCCTCGAAAAAGAATATTGATCCATGGGGAGAGACCCCCTCCAAAAAAAAGGTTGATCCATGGGTGAGATAAAAGTCCTACTTTTTTTACTTCTGACTTTTGTCCGCAACTTCCCATCAAACAATCAATTCTCAGCCGGAGATCGGAACCGGATTTTAAAGACTAACTTCACCCGCTAGCAGGCTGCTGATCGTGCACATTTAAAAACGAAATCGAGCAGCGAAGCGCGACCGTTTTTCAATGTGTATGCGCGGGAATCCGAAGGAGTAGGCAGAGCTGTCCCTGCTGCGCGATAGGCTTACTCAAATATGACCGCCGCGTTAATCCGCAACCGCAACCAAATCATCTATAGTTACGCCCAGTGCATCGGCCAGCTTCATTAATAGCTCCAAAGACGGCTTGCGTTTGCCGCTTTCAATGCTCGCAATTGCTGCTTGAGTAACACCCGCCTGTCCAGCTAGAGCGACCTGCGTCAACCCACGGTGCTTACGCCATTCCGTCACAGGATTTGCGCCATCCAGCAACATCTTTTCAACCATAGCATAGGGTATCGATTCATCCTCTCCGACAGCCAGTGCCCGTTTCGCATCACGATACGCCGACACGTCAGATGCCATTTCAGCAGCATCCAACAGCGCCTCATATTCTGCATATGGCAATACGGCATACTCAGGCACATCATCCTTTTTTAAAATCTGCACATTCATTGATATACGCCTCCACGTGGCCCGACTTCCAGTACTAGAATCAACAGCACATCATCCTGTCTGTCAAAAATAACGCGCCAGTCACCGATACGCATTCGATAGCCATCTTCTCCGACCAATTTAATCACATTCAGGTCTTCATCAGGATGCTCCGCGTAAGCCTTGATTTTTTTCATCACAAGCGTACGCTGATTCGCTGGCATCCTGCGTAGTGCCTTGCTTGCCCGCTTGGTGACTTCTATCCGATACACCTACTCATAATAACTATAAGTTATTATTTATCAAGATAGTCAATAACACAATCCCGATACAGAAAGAACAGCGCAATTACTGCAAGTGTTTTTGTTTTACCTTCAGCTATAGTTTCACCATGCCATCCCGCCCCATACCGAGCCTGCCTATCCATGATGTGCTACCTGACATCAAAGAGACATTAACCACGGTCAATCGTCTTGTACTGCAAGCCCCGCCGGGCGCAGGCAAAACCACCGCCGTACCCATCGCCTTGCTTGATGAGAGCTGGGTAGGGGATATGCAGATCATCATGCTCGAACCGCGCAGACTTGCTGCACGCAATGCGGCTGCGCGCATGGCATTTCTGCTCGGTGAGAAGGTCGGTGAAACGGTGGGTTATCAAATCCGTCAGGACAACTGTTTTAGTGACAGAACAAAAATACTGGTGGTCACCGAAGGTATTTTAACGCGTAAGATACAGGATGACCCGGAACTTAAAAACACTGCACTGGTTATTTTTGATGAATTTCACGAACGCAGCCTGCATGCCGATTTGTCATTGGCACTCTGTCTGCAAAGCCAGCAAATTTTACGTGAAGATCTGAAAATACTGGTGATGTCGGCAACCCTCAATACAGATGCTGTGGCTACATTGTTGGATAACGCACCGATTATTCAGAGCGAAGGGCGCAGCTTTCCTGTCGAGAACAGATATCTCGATCACGTGATCAAGCAACACAATACACGGCCTCAGCAGCAACTGATGATCAATCTGGTCAACACGGTCAAAACATTCATTCATGAACATGAGGGCAATTGTCTGGTATTTCTACCCGGAGTCAAAGAGATCAATCAGCTCTCCAGACAGATCAAACAGATCATTGATACTGCATCGATCAATAATATGTTGATTGCACCCCTGCATGGTAGTTTAAGCAAAACGCAACAGGATTTGGCTATAGCAGCCCCTGCTGATAAAACCATGCGTAAAATTGTTCTGGCCACCAATATCGCAGAAACCAGTATCACCATTGAAGGTATTAGCTGCGTGATTGATTCGGGCTTAGAGCGCATGATGGATTACAGCCCTGCCTCGGGCATGAACCGACTTCAGACCCGCGCCATTTCACAAGATTCAGCC